>NZ_JANODC010000315.1:0-4042 GCF_031412495.1 Rhizobacter sp.
ATCGGCCCCGTCACTTAAGCTGCGTCCGTGAGCAGTTCGATCCCGACGCCTTCGGCCACGGGCGACACCGAACCGGGGCCGCCGCCGAGCCTGCCCGGCGTCGCCCTGTGGGGCGATTCCGACCCGCCCGTGGCCACGGGCGTCTCCGGCTTCGCCGGTCTCGTGTCGGCGCCGGCGACGCAGCTGCCGACGATCGGCCACATCGGCCGCTACGCGCTCAAGTACCAGCTCGGCGAAGGCGGGCTCGGCACCGTCTTCGCGGCGCACGACCCGCTGCTGTCGCGCCTGATCGCCGTCAAGACGCTGAACGTCGAGGTGCCCGAATCGGAGCGCGAGTCCTTCAACGCCCTCTTCATCAACGAAGCGCGCGCTGCCGGCGGTCTGAGCCACCCGCACATCGTCACCGTCTTCGACGCCGGCATCAGCGACAAGCGCGCCTACATCGCGATGGAGATGCTGAACGGACGCGACCTGCGCCAGCTGCGCCAGGAAGGCTGGCGGGCGACGCCGGCCCAGGCCGCCCTCATCGTCCGCCGCGTCGCCGATGCCCTCGCCTTCGCGCACTCGAAGGGCGTCATCCACCGCGACATCAAGCCGGCGAACATCTTCATGGTGGGGCGGACGCAGCCGCGCGTGCTCGATTTCGGCATCGCCCGCATCGCCCACCACAAGAACGACACGGATCCGCACTCGGGCGCCGGTTCGCCTTACTACATGGCACCCGAGCAGTTTCGTGGCGAGGCGGCCGACCGCCGGGCCGACGTCTTCTCGCTCGGCGTCGTCCTTTACGAGCTGCTCACGGACGCCAAGCCCTTCCGCGGCGAATCGCTGAAGCAGATCCGCGACGCGGTGCTCACCCACGAGCCGCCCCTGGCGAGCAAGGTCGACCCCCACGTGCCGAAGGCGCTGGCGCTGATCGCCGCCCGGGCCCTGGCCAAGGACCCGGGCCAGCGTTTCCGCTCGGCCCGCTCCTTCGCGCGCGAGCTGCGCGCCTGGCTCGATGCCAACCCGGTGAACGCCGAGGGCGAGAGCGTGGCCCCGCCCCGGGCAGCGGTGCCGTCGGGCCGCCAATCCCTGCTCCGGGCCGGCACCGTGGTCACGGCGCTCGCGCTCGCCTGCGCGGCCACGACCCTCTTCTGGTGGCAGGCGCAAGGCCAGGCACCCGCCGCCGCGGGCGTTGCCGCCGCTGCAGCCACGGTTGCGCCGCTGCGCTCCGCCGTCGTGCCGGAGCCGGCACCGCTGCTCGCCGCCGCAGCCGCTTCGGTGCCGCCCGCCGCGCCAGCGCCGGCCGAGAAGGCGGCAGCGCCCGCTGCCCGGACCGATGCCGAGTCGCTGCAGAGCCAGGAGGCCATCCTCTCGGTGAGCCTGGGCCTGCTCACGCTCCGGCCGCTGCCGGCACCCGGCGAGACCGCCGCAGCAACGCCCCTTTCCGGCGCGCCGTTCACCGCGCCGACGGCGCTCGCTGCGGCGCCGATGCCGCCGGCCGCTCGCGAGTCGCCCAGGGACGCACGGGCACGCGAAGGCCGGCCGCGCGAGCTGCGCACGGTCGAGGCCAGGCTCGGTGCCACGCCCTTGCCGGCGGCCCCGCCGACCGGCACCGTCCGAATGGCGATCAGCCCCTGGGGCCATGTCGAGGTCGATGGTTCGCCTGCCGGCGCGGCGCCGCCGCTGACCGAGCTGACGCTGCCCGAGGGCCGGCACCAGATCGTCGTCCGCAACGGCGACTTCGCCCCGTTCGTCGCCTCGGTGAACGTCGCGGCGGGCCAGACCACGTCCCTGCGCCACAAGTTCGGCCTGTGAAGGGTCTTGCGCTCGCCGCGCTAGCATCGGCGGCCTGGCTTCTCTCGGCCTGCACGCTGGGGCCGCCGGCGCCGGTCGGCGTCGTCGACCTGAGCGCGCGGCCTGCCGAAAGAGCGCTCATGGCGGGGCTGAAGGCCTATGACGACGCGCAGTACGAATCAGCGGAACGACAGTTCAGAAATGCCCTCGCGGCCGGCCTGGCCGCACCGAAGGACCGCGCCGAAGCGCACAAGCGCCTGGCCTTCATCCACTGCGCCGCGGCCCGCCTGGTCGAGTGCGAGGCCGAGTTCCGCCGGGCGCAGGCGGCCGACCCTGCGTTCGCACTCGATGCTGCCGAGGCTGGACACCCGGTCTGGGGCCCCGTGTACAGGCGTCTCGCACCGCGCTGAAGAGCGTCGGCGGCAGGCGCGCCGCCGATGAAGAGCGCCGAGGTCGTCCATCGCCAGCCGATCCGCGTGTACTGGGAAGACACCGATGCCGCGGGCATCGTCTTCTACGCCAACTACCTGAAGTTCTTCGAGCGCGCCCGCACCGAATGGCTGCGCAGCCGCGGCTTCGAGCAGGAACGGCTGCGCGCCGGGGCCGGCATCGCCTTCGTGGTGACCGATACTTCGCTGCGCTGCATCCTTCCGGCGCGGCTCGACGACCTGCTCGACGTGACCGTCTCGATCGGGCATCTCGGCCAGGCCAGCCTGCAGATCGCCCAGGAAGCCTGGCGAGCCGATCGCCTGCTCGCGTCCGGGTCGATCCGGATCGGCTGCGTCGAGCTCGGAACCTTCCGGCCGTGCCGCATTCCCAACGACATCCGACTTTCGCTCGCTGAGCCCATGCCCCCTCGATGAACCAGGACCTCTCGATCTTCTCGCTCGTCATGCAGGCGAGCATCGTCGTGCAGGTGGTGATGGCAGGCCTCCTCCTCGCCTCGCTGGCGAGCTGGACCGTGATCTTCGGCAAGCTGTTCGGCTTGCGCGGCATCCGCGCCGCCAACGACGAGTTCGAACGCGAGTTCTGGGCCGGCCGCAACCTCAACGACCTCTACGCCGACGCAAGCACGCCGGCCGCCAGCTCGCCGATGGAGCGGATCTGCGCCTCAGGCATGCGTGAGTACTTCAAGCTGCGCGAGAAGCGCGTCGTCGACACGGGCGCCCTGCTCGAGGGCGCACGGCGGGCCATGCGCGCCAGCTTCCAGCGCGAGCTCGACACGATCGAGTCGAACCTGTCGTTCCTCGCCTCGGTCGGATCGGTCTCGCCCTACGTCGGCCTGTTCGGCACGGTGTGGGGGATCATGCATGCCTTCATCGGCCTGTCGAACATGACGCAGGTGACGCTCGCGACCGTCGCACCGGGCATCGCCGAGGCGCTCGTCGCGACGGCGATCGGCTTGTTCGCCGCGATCCCGGCGGTGATCGCCTACAACCGATTCGCCCGCGACATCGACCGCATCGCCATCCAGCTCGAGAGCTTCATCGAGGAGTTCTCGAACATCCTGCAGCGCAACGCCGGCGCTCTGCCCAAGTGAGAACGACATGCCCGCGGTGAGCATGCGCGGCCAGCGCCGCCGCACCATCAACGAGATCAACATGGTCCCGTTCATCGATGTGATGCTGGTCCTGCTGATCATCTTCATGGTCACGGCCCCGCTCATCACCACCGGCACGGTCGACCTGCCCAGCGTCGGCAAGTCCGGCAAGCCGCCCACCCGCTTCGTCGAGCTGCAGATCGGCACCGACGAGGCCCTGCGCCTGCGCGTCGACGGCAAGGAGATCGCTCGGGCCACGCTCGCCAACCTCGCCGCGCAGGTGGCCACGGCGCAGGCCGGCGACGCGGCGACGCCGGTGGTCATCGCTGCCGACCGCAACGTCAAGTACGAGAGCGTCGTCAAGGCGATGGACGTGCTGCAGCGCGCCGGCATCCAGCGCGTCGGCCTCTCGGTGAAGAGCGGCGCCGCGCCATGAACGGAGGGCGCCGATGAACACGGCCGCGATGGAGCGCGACCTGTTCGCGCCGCGGCCGCCGAGGGGCATGGGGCCGGGGCTGGTGCTCGCCCTGATCGCCCACGGCCTGCTCATCCTGGCGCTGGCCTGGAGCGTGAACTGGCGCGCCAGCGAACCGGCCGGTGTGATCGCCGAGCTGTGGTCGGCGACGCCGCAGGTGGCGGCGCCGCGAGCCGCCCCGCCCGAGCCGGTCCCGCCCCGGCCGGAACCGCCCATGCCCAAGCCGCAGCCGGCGCCGCCGCCGCCGC
>NZ_JANODC010000316.1:0-6827 GCF_031412495.1 Rhizobacter sp.
TGAGCGCAGTCGGCCGCCCGGCGCTCCACGCGACCCCCCACGTCGATATCGTCAGTCTCGCCCGTACAGGACCCCGCCTCATTTTGGAGAAACAGCCATGACCGAAGCCGCCGCCGCACCGATCAGCCGCTACCCGACTCCGCCCCTCGCCGACCTGCCCGAGGACCTGCGCGCCAAGATCCTCGAGGTGCAGGACAAGGCCGGCTTCGTGCCCAACGTGTTCCTCGCCTTCGCGCACCGGCCGGCCGAGTTCCGTGCCTTCTTCGCCTACCACGACGCCCTCCTCCTGCGCGACTCGGGGCTCAGCAAGGGCGAGAAGGAAATGATCATCGTCGCGACGAGCGGGGCCAACCAGTGCCTCTACTGCGTCGTCGCGCACGGTGCCATCCTGCGCATCTACGAAAAGAAGCCGCTCGTCGCCGACCAGGTGGCGGTGAACTACCGCAAGGCCGACATCAGCGAGCGGCAGAAGGCGATGCTGGCGTTCGCCATGAAGGTCTGCAACGACTCGGCAGCCGTCGGCGACGACGACTTCGCCGCGCTCGGCCGGCACGGCTTCAGCCTCGAGGACGCCTGGGACATCGCCGGCATCACCGCCCTGTTCGGCCTGTCCAACCGCATGGCCAACTTCACGTCGATGCGACCGAACGACGAGTTCTACCTGATGGGCCGGGTGCCGAAGGACAAGCAATAGCGCTTCCGCCCGTGGACGGGGGCTGGTCCGTGCACGCCCTGGCCCGGCGCGGCACGACGCAGCCGGTCGCGCCGCCGGTGCCGGCCGACGACGCGCACTTCCGCGCCAGCAAGGGCGACTTGCGCGCCGCCCTGCGGCTGCTGCGCCGCCGCCTCGAGACCGTGCTCAGCGGCCAGCGCCGCCACGAGCGGAGCCGGATCGACCCTGCCTGGCGACGCGCGCTCTGGATCCATGCCGAGGCGCCGCAGATCGGCGACGCGCTGATGGACCTGGCGCCGCGCAGCCTGCTCGTCGAGCGCGGCATCGCGGTCGACCTGCTCGCGCCGGCGGCGACCGCCTCCGTCTTCGACGGGGACCTTCACTTCCGCCGGGTGCGGGTCGACCCCACCCGCCTGCGCGCCGGCGACTACGACTTCGCGATCGTCGACAGCCGCTGCTGGAAGGCGCTGGCCGGCAAGCGGCGCGCGTGCCGCGCCCTGCCCTGGGTCTCGCTGAAGGGCGACTACCTGGCCTACGACTACCACCGGGCACTGCTTGCGACGCGCCGCCTCGCCGGCCTGCTCGGCGTCGAGCTCGACGCCGACGCCGAGGCCCGGCATGCGTGCCAGAAGCTGAGCCTGCGCGATGCGGCGGCGCCGGCTGCGGAGCCCACGCCGACAACGGTCGCGCTCGCGCTCGGCGGCGTTCGTGCCGAGCGCACTTACGCCGGCTGGCCCGAGGTGGCGGCAGGCCTGCGGGCGCGCGGGGTCGGCCGGTTCGTGCTCCTCGGCAGCGAGAACGGCCGGGCCATGGCCGACGCCGTCCGGCAGCGCCTGCCCGAGGGCAGCTGCATCGACATCGTCGGCCGCTGCGACCTGCACGCGACGCGCCAGGCGATGGTCGGGGCGAGGGTCGTGCTCGCCGCCGACGGCGGCCTGATGCACCTGGCCCTGACCACGCCGACGCCGCTGGTCGCCCTGTTCGACGCCGGCATCGATCCGGCCTGGCGCCTGCCGCCGGGGTTCGCCGGCCGGGTGCTGCGCGCGCACGCCGGCACGGTGAGCGCGATCGACCCGGGCCAGGTCGAGACAGCGGCGCTCGAGCTCCTGGGGCGCCCCGCGCCGGCGCTCAGCGCCGACCCCTGAATCCGGGCAAGGCAGCGAGGAAAGCGGCGGCGACGTCCCCGGGCGGCACCGCGGCGAGCTCATCGTCGGTGCGCAGCGCGACCATGCTGCTCTCCGGCCGCAGGAAGTACGCCGGGTCGACGCGGGTGAACAGCGCCAGCCCCGGCGTGCCCACGCCGATGGCGACGTGCATCAGGCCGCCGTCGACGCCGAGAAAGGCGTCGCAGGCGGCAAGCTCGCGCGCGGTGGCGTCCAGCGTGCCGACATCCACCCGCGAGACGCAGCGGGCGCCTGCCGGCAGGGCGAGCAGCTCGGCCTGCTGCTCGCGCGCCGGCCGGCCCTGGCCGAGCAGCCTGAATTCCGGCGCCGGAAGGCCGGCCGGCCACTGCTCGCCGATCGCGTCGACGACCTCCGGCCAGTGCGGATAGATCTTGCGCTTGAGCCGCGCGCCGAGGGCCAGGCCGACGACGAAGGGGTCGCCCCCGCGGCCCCGTTCGACGTCGCCGCCGACCTCGATCCGCGGCGCCTCGACCGGGCCGGTCGGCAGCCCGAACAGCTGGCGCAGCCGACGGTCGGCGAAGGCGGCGCGGTCGAAGCGCTCGCCGGCGTGGTGGCCGCGCATGGTCGTGAACGGCAGGCGGCGGAAGCGGCTGCGCTTCATGCGCAGCGACGCGGTCCGGATGCTGTCGAGGAGGATGAAGTCGTAGTCGTTGGCGCACGCCGCAGCCTCCGTATGGACGGCGCGAAAGCGCGGGTCGCGCGCGAAGAGCGGCGCCAGGGCCGGCGCGATCAGGAGGTCGACCTCGCTCGACGCCGGAATCAGCGTGCGCGGGGCGAGGTCCAGGATGGCGTCGCCGACGGTGGTCCAGGTGTAGACCCAGAGCATCCGGCGCACGCCGCGCGGCGCCCGGTCGACGTGTCGATGCGCCTGCCCGGTGAGGACGAGCATGGCGTCGCGGGCCAGCGCCTTGCGCACGGCCTGGACCCGGCGCCCGAACGGCTGCTCGCGGAACTCGGCCGCCAGCGCGTTTGCGATGCCGTCCCGGAAGGGCAGGCCGTGGATCGGGTGGCGCCAGCGGCTGCTCATCGGCGGCCGAGGGCGAGCAGCGCCTGCTCGATCACGCGCTCCGCGTCGATCGCTTCCAGACAGGCGCTGCGGCTGTCGCGGTGGTCGTCGCAGCCGGCGCGGCCGCAGGGCACGCAGGCGTTCGGCCCCTGCAGCAGGACGACGTTGCCGCGGCGCTGGATGCCGCTGCCCTGCTTCACGTAGTCGGGCCCGGGCGTCCCGAGGGGCCCCCAGCGCATCGGGTTGCTCGGCCCGAACAGGGCGATCACCGGAACCCCGAGGGCGGCGGCTAGGTGGGTCACGGAGGTGTCGGGGCCGACGAAGAGTGCAGCGCCGGAAAGTAGGGTCGTGAGCTGGTTCCAGTCGAGGCGGCCACCGGCATCGACGAGGCGCGGCGGCGGCGCCAGGCCGGCCAGCGCGTCGACGCTCGCCCGGTCCTCGGCGGAGGCGCTGCCGGTCAGCACGACCTGGTGTCCCGCTGCGAGCAGCGCGGTCACCAGCACCCGGTAGCGCTCGATCGGCCACTGCTTGTAGCGCCACATCGACGGCGCATGGACGACGACGGCGCCGGGCCCCACCTGGCTGGCAAGCTCGGCCGGCAGGGCCGACCCCGCCGGCGGCACGATGGTGTTCGGCGCTGCCGGGGACCCTCCCGCCGCCGCTTCCTGCCAGGGCTCGAGCAAGGCCAGCTTCTCGGCGGCCGAGTGCGTGTCGCCGCGGTCGCCGGCAGCGACCACGGCATGGCGGAGCAGCACCCGCTTCCACCACGCATGCCGTGCCGCGCTCGGCACGACGCCCGAGCGCACCGGCGCGGCCAGGAACGCATAGAAGTGGGCGCGGTCGCTCTCCTGCGTGACGAGGGCCAGGTCGTAGCGGCGCCAGAGCCGGCGCAGCAGCGCCAGGGCGGCACGCCAGCCGGCGCCGCGCCTTGTCTCGATCAGCTCGGCGATGTCCGGGTTGCCGCGAATCAGGCCCAGCGTTCCGGCGAGGCCGAGGACGTCGATCCGCGCCTCGGGCCAGCGCACGCGGGCAGCGCGGATGAGCGGCGTCGTCAGCAGCACGTCGCCGATCTGACGGGTGGCGACGACGAGGATGCGGCGCATGGCGAGGCCCCCGGGCCTTACATCAGCACGATGTCGTACTGCTCCGGCGACGGAAAGGGCTCGACGCGCAGCGAGATCGGCTTGCCGATGAAGTCGGACAGGCCGGCGAGGTGCTGGCTCTCCTCGTCGAGCAGCATCTCGATCACCGCCGCGGAGGCGACGATGCGGAACTCCTTCGGATCGAACTGGCGCGCCTCGCGCAGGATCTCGCGCAGGATGTCGTGGCAGACGCTGCGCGCCGTCTTCACCTCGCCCCGGCCCTGGCACGTCGGGCAGGGCTCGCACAGCATGTGGGCGAGCGACTCCCGGGTGCGCTTTCTCGTCATCTCGACCAGACCCAGCTGGGTGAAGCCGCTCACCGTGATCTTGGTCCGGTCGCGCGACAGCTGCTTCTTCAGCTCGGCCAGCACCGAGGCCTGGTGCTCCTCACGGGCCATGTCGATGAAGTCGATGATGATGATGCCGCCGAGGTTGCGCAGGCGCAGCTGCCGCGCGATCGCCTGCGCCGCCTCGAGGTTGGTCTTGAAGATGTGTCGTCGAAGCTGCGCGCGCCGACGTAGCCGCCGGTGTTGACGTCGACCGTCGTCAGCGCCTCGGTCTGGTCGACGATGAGGTAGCCGCCCGATTTCAGATCGACCCGGCGCAGCAATGCCTTCTCGATCTCGTCGTCGATGCCGAACAGGTCGAAGATCGGCCGCTCGCCGGTGTAGTGCTGCAGCTTGCCGACGGCGCCCGGCGTGTACTCGCGGCCGAAGCGGGCGAGCTGCTCGAACTGCATGTGCGAGTCGATGCGGATGGTCTGCGTGCGCTCGTCGGCGAGGTCGCGCAGCACGCGCTCGGCCAGGCTCAGGTCCTGGTGCAGCAGGGTCCCCGGCGGCGACTTGAAGGAGCGGTCGCGCACGCGCGACCAGGTCGTGCGCAGGTAGCGGATGTCGTCGGCGAGCTCCTCGTCGCTGGCCTCGACGGCGTTCGTGCGCAGGATGAAGCCGCCGCCGAGGGCCTCGGCGCCGCTCGCGGTGCGCGCCGCGTCGTCGGCCTCCGCCAGCGCCGTCATCCGCGCGCGCAGCTGCTCGCGCAGGTCCTGCGAGCCGATCTTCTGCGAGATGCCTATGTGCGTGTCCTGCGGCAGGAAGACGAGCAGCCGGCCGGCGATGCTCACCTGCGTCGACAGGCGCGCGCCCTTGGTGCCGATCGGGTCCTTGATGACCTGCACGGTCAGCGTCTGCCCTTCGAAGACGACGCGCTCGATGGGCGGCGGCGGTGGATTGACGCGCTCGCCGCGGGCCGCGCCGGCCGAGCCGTTCTCGGCCCGCGAGGTACCGATGCCGTTCACGTGGACGTCGGCGATGTGCAAGAAGGCCGCGCGCTCGAGGCCGACCTCGACGAAAGCCGACTGCATGCCGGGTAGCACGCGGGCGACGCGGCCGGTGTAGATGTTGCCGACCCGGCCGCGCTCGAGCGCGCGCTCCAGGTGCAGTTCCTGCACGGCGCCGTTCTCGACGACCGCGACGCGCGTTTCCTGGGGAGCCCAGTTGATGAGGATGTCTTGCATCGAGGGTGCTGCGGTCGTCACGGCCGGACGTCGAGCCCGGCCTCCTGGAGCAACACGGCCGTCTCGTGCAGCGGCAGACCCATGATACCGGTGTAGCTTCCCTCGATCCGCTCTATCCAGGCCGCCGCCGCGCTCTGGATCGCGTAGGCGCCGGCCTTGCCGAAGGGCTCTGCGCTCGCGACGTAGCGCGCGATGCGAGCCGCCGGCAAGGCTGCGAAGCGGACCCGCGAGGTGCTGACGAGGAGCCGCGTCCGCCGCGGCCCCGCCACCGCGACGGCGGTGATCACGCGGTGCGTGCGACCGCTGAGGAGGCCCAGCATGCGGGTCGCGTCGGTCGCGTCGGCGGGCTTGCCGAGGATGCGCCGGCCGATCGCCACCGTCGTGTCGGCGCAGAGGATGGGTGCCGGCGCGAGCCCGCGCGCCTCGCGCCTCGCCTGCGCGGCCCGGAGCTTGGCCCGCGTCACCCGCTCGACATAGACCGACGGCGCCTCCCCGGCCTGCACCACCTCGAGCGACTCGGCATCCTCCTCGGGACCGGCGAGGAGCATCTCGCAGCGCACGCCGATCTGCTCGAGCAGCTGGCGCCGGCGCGGGCTCTGCGACGCGAGGTAGACGAAGCCGGCCGCCGTCATTCCCGGTGATACGGGTGGTGGGCGTTGATGGACCAGGCGCGGTACAGCGCTTCGGCGACCATGACCCTGACGAAGGCGTGCGGCAGCGTCAGGTCCGACAGGCGCAGCGACTCGTCGCAGCCGGACTTGAACGTCGGATCGAGGCCGTCGGGGCCGCCGACGACGAGCGCCGCGTCGCCGCCGCGCGCCTGCCACTCCAGCAGTCGCGCCGCCAGCTGGATCGACGTGATCCGCTCGCCGTGCTCGTCGAGGGCGATCCGGCGCACGCTGCGGGGCAGCGCCGCCTCGATCCGCTCCGCCTCCGCCGCCATCAGCTGGGCCGCGGTCCGCGAGCCGCGCGGCTCGGCCTTCACCGCCTTCAGCTCGAGCCGCAGCTCGGGAGGCAGACGCTTCGCGTAGTCCTCGTACGCCGCCTCGGCCCATGAAGGCTGACGGGCACCGACGGCGACGAGGAACAGCTTCATCGCGAGGGCCGCGGAACGCGCGGCACCCCGGCGGCGCCGGGCGCGTGCGTACCGCAGGATGCCCGGCGCTCTATCGCTGGCTCGCGGTCTTCTTCGCTGCCGGGCGCTTGACGCCGACGGTGCGCACGACACCCTTGGCCGGCGCGGCCTTGCGGGAGGCAGCGCGCTTGGCGGGCGCGCCCGCACGCTTGGCCGGTGCCGCCGCGCGGGGGC
>NZ_JANODC010000317.1:0-6371 GCF_031412495.1 Rhizobacter sp.
CCTGGCTTTCGATCTCTTCCTGGAACAGCCGGCCGTTGGCCAGCGTGAAGACGTTCAGCATGAAGGCTCCATCGAGCATGACCCGGCTCGGCTGGAGCGGACGGTCATCCGTGGTGAGAGATGTCCAAGGACCGCGTCCCGTGATGAAGTGGCGAAATTATCGCATCGGCCGATGGCCGGAAGAAATCCGCCGTTGCGCACAAAGCCCGGCGATAGACTGGTTCGGCAGCCCGCGACGACCCTCCTCGAAAAGCAGGCTTGAAGCAGTCTGCTACTGTCTCCAGCCGCACCCACGAAAGGATTGCTCCCATGAACCTGACGATCAGCGGTCATCACCTCGACGTCACGCCAGCCCTGCGCGAATACGTCATCAGCAAGCTGGATCGGATCACGCGTCATTTCGACCAGGTCGTGGACATAACGGTCCTGCTGTCGGTCGAGAAGCTGAGCGAGAAGGAAAGGCGCCAGAAGGCCGAGGTGACGCTGCACGTCAAGGGCAAGGACCTCTTCGCCGAGTGCGCGTCGGAGGATCTCTACGCCGCGATCGACCAGCTGATGGACAAGCTCGATCGGCAGGTCGTCCGCCACAAGGGCAAGGTCCAGAACCACAGCCACGAACCCGCCAAGCGGATCGACGCTGCCCTCGGCTGACGCCGGCCGGACGGGCGGGTGTTGCCGGCGCGCAGCATCCGGCCCGGCGGTGGCCCGGCGCACCGCCCGGCAGCGAGCGTGGCCAGCGGCAGGACTCCATAATTCATCGACTTGTCATACCGCCGCTGCGGCTTCGGTCGCAGCCGGCACTCGCGCCATGAATCGTCTTGCCGCCATCCTGCCCGCCGTCAACGTGGTCGTCGACGTCGACGCGTCCAGCAAGAAGCGGGTCTTCGAGCAGGCCGGCCTGCTGTTCGAGAACCAGCACTCGATCGCCCGGGCCACCGTGACCGACAACCTGTTCGCGCGCGAACGCCTCGGCTCGACGGGCCTGGGGCACGGGGTGGCCATTCCGCACGGCCGGGTCAAGGGTCTGAAGAACCCGCTCGCCGCCGTCCTGCGCATTCGCCAGCCGATCGCCTTCGATGCGCCCGACGAGGAACCGGTGGGCCTGCTCATCTTCCTCCTGGTCCCGGAGGCGGCGACGCAGCGGCACCTCGAGATCCTGTCGGAGATCGCCGAGATGCTCTCCGACCGCGTCCTGCGCGAGCGTCTCAAGCACGAGGGCGACGCGGCCGCGGTGCACAGCGTGATCGCGGCTTGGGAACCGCTGAAATCGGTCGCCTGAAGGCGCCATCGGCCCGGCCGGCGCGCCCGGGCCAGGCCGGCTGCCGGTGAAACCCACCGTCATCAGCGCCGAGGCGCTGTTCGAGGAGTTCCGGACGGCGCTGCACTGGCAGTGGATCGCCGGCCACGCCCACCCCGAGCGGCACTTCGACGCGGCGGCCGTTCGCGACGGGCGGTCGGCCGCCGACCTGGTCGGCTACCTCAACTACATCCACCCGAACCGGGTCCAGATCGTCGGCCGGCGCGAGGTCGCCTACCTCAACGCCGAGGCGCCCGACGTGAACGAGCGGCGGATCGCCCGCATCGTCACGCTCGACCCCCCGGTGCTGATCTGCGCCGACGCCGAGGCGCCGCCCGACCGCCTGGTCGCACTCTGCGACCGCGCGGACATCCCTCTCTTCGTCACCGACGAGTCGGCGGGGCACGTCATCGACGTCGTCCGCGGCTACCTGTCGCAGCACTTTGCCGAGAGGACGACGCGGCACGGCGTCTTCATGGACATCCTCGGTCTCGGCGTGCTCCTGACCGGTGAATCCGGTCTCGGCAAGAGCGAGCTCGGCCTGGAGCTCATCTCGCGCGGGCATGGTCTCGTCGCCGACGACGCCGTCGATCTGTACCGGGTTTCGCAGACCGCGCTCGAGGGCCGCTGCCCGGAGCTTCTCGCGAACCTGCTCGAGGTGCGCGGCATCGGCCTGCTCGACATCAAGGCCATCTTCGGCGAGACCGCGGTGCGGCGGAAGATGCGCCTGAAGCTGATCGTGCATCTCGTCCGCAAGGAAACGATGGACCGTGACTTCGAGCGGCTGCCCTACGAACCGCTCAACGAAGAGATCCTGGGCGTGCCGACGCGCAAGACCGTGATCGCCGTCGATGCCGGCCGCAACCTCGCCGTGCTCGTCGAGGCCGCCGTCCGCAACACGATCCTGCAGCTGCGCGGCATCGACACCTATGCGGAGTTCATCGAGCGCCACCACAAGGCCTTGGGCAAGGCCGAGTAGGCGGTCGGGCGGCAGATCCTTCGCGATGCTCAGGATGATCTCGTGACGCGCGCGAGATCACTTGTTCCGGAACGGGCAGTTCTTCTTGGTGCAGACGGCGTAGAGCGCCAGCGCGTGGTCCTGGAGCTCGTAGCCGCGCGTCGCGGCGATGCTCTTCTGCCGCCGCTCGATCTCGGCGTCGAAGAACTCCTCGACGCGGCCGCAGTCGACGCAGACCAGGTGGTCGTGGTGCTTGCCTTCGTTCAGCTCGAAGACCGCCTTGCCGCTCTCGAAGTGGTTGCGCGACAGCAGGCCCGCCTGCTCGAACTGCATGAGGACGCGGTAGACGGTGGCGAGGCCGATGTCGGCATGCTCGGCGAGGAGGACCCGGAACACGTCCTCGGCGCTCATGTGACGCTGCGTGGTGTTCTGGAACACCTCGAGAACCTTGATGCGAGGCAGCGTCGCTTTCAGGCCGCTGTTCTTCAATTCCTCGGCGTGGGTCATGGCTGTGGGAGCGCTCGCAGGGCCCGGAGGCGCCGGTAGAATCGTTTCATCATACGAGCATGGCGCGCCGCGAGGCGGCCCTCCGATCCCTGCCCATGGTGCCTTCCGTGTCAACGCCCTTCGCCCTTCGGGCCGGTCTCGTGCTGTGGGCCATGGCGCTCGCCGGCTGCCAGTCCCTGCAGTCGTCGGACAACTTCCTCGGTATCGTCACGCCGTACCGGGTCGAGATCGTGCAGGGCAACATCATCACGAGCGAGCAGGCGGCGCAGGTCAAGCCCGGCCTCTCGCGGGCGCAGGTGCGTGACGTGCTCGGCTCGCCCCTGCTGACCGACATCTTCCACGCCGACCGCTGGGACTACGTCTTCACGATCCGCCGCCAGGGCGCGGCGCCGCAGCTGCGCCGTGTCGTCGTCCGCTTCAGGGGCGAGGCCCTGGACAGCATCGACACCGGTGGCGAGCTGCCCAGCGAGCGCGAGTTCGTGGCGTCCATCGACACCTTCAAGACCTCGCGCAACGCGCCGCCGCTCGCTCTGTCGGAAGAACAGATCAAGACCCTCCCTGCGCCGACGCGGCCGCCCGCGCCGGAGCCGGCTCCTCCGGCGCCGGTGCGCACCTATCCGCCGCTCGAGCCGGCTCCATGACCGGCGCGCCCGACGGGGCCGGTGGACGGCGGCGCGTCGCCGTGGCCGGCGCGTCGGGCCGCATGGGCCGCATGCTCGTCGAGGCGGTCGCGGCGAGCGCGGACTTGGTCCTTTCCGGGGCCTTCGACGTGCCGGGAAGCGCCTGCATCGGTCAAGACGCCACCGCCTTCCTGGGCCGGCCGGGTGGCGTCGCCGTCGTGGCTGACCCGCGTCAGGCACTCGTCGGCGCCGACGTGCTGATCGACTTCACCCGACCGGAAGGCACCGTGCGGCACCTCGCGCTCTGCCGCGAGCTCGGTGTCGCCGTCGTGATCGGGACGACCGGGTTCGATGCGGCGCAGAAGGCGCAGATCGCCGACGCCGCCGAGCACATCGCCATCGTCATGGCGCCGAACATGAGCGTCGGCGTCAACGTCGTCCTCAAGCTGCTCGACGTCGCCGCCCGGGCCCTGGCCGACGGCTACGACATCGAGATCGCCGAGACGCATCACCGGCACAAGGTCGACGCGCCGAGCGGGACGGCGCTGAAGATGGGCGAGGTGATCGCGGCGGCGCAGGGTCGCACGCTGGAATCGGCCGCCGTCCACGACCGCAACGGCCTGCGCCGGCCCGGCTCGATCGGCTTCGCCTCACTGCGCGGCGGCGATGTCGTCGGCGACCACACGGTGCTCTTTGCCGGCAGCGGCGAGCGCATCGAGATCACGCACCGCTCGAGCAGCCGCGCGACCTACGCCGACGGCAGCCTGCGCGCCGCCCGCTTCCTGGCCGGACGCGGGCCGGGGCTGTTCGGCATGGACCAGGTGCTCGGCCTCGGCGGCGACACGGTGGAGGGGGCCCGCGCTTGACCGGCTTTGCGAATTTCTGGTCCCAGGGCGACGCGATCACCCGCAGCGTCGCCATCCTGCTCCTGCTCATGTCGGTGAGCGCCTGGGTCGTGATCTTCTGGAAGGGATGGCTGCTGCGCCGCGTCCATGTCGACCTGCAGCGCGCCGTCGCCGCCTTCTGGGCCGCGCCGTCGTTCGACGTCGGTCGCGAGCAGCTCGCGGCGTTCGACCGCGAAGGCGTGCTGCGGCCGCTCGTCGACGCTGCCGTGACCGTGCCACCGAGTGGCACCCTCGAGTCGCGCGGGCACGCCGATTCGCAGCTGACTCGGCGCCTCCGCGATGCCCTGCATGGTGTGCTCGGCCAGCTCCAGTTCGGGCAGGTGCTGCTCGCGTCGATCGGCAGCACGGCGCCCTTCATCGGCCTGTTCGGCACGGTCTGGGGCATCTACCACGCGCTGCTCAGCATCTCGGCCGCCGGCTCGATCACGATCGAGCGCGTCTCCGGCCCGGTCGGCGAGGCCCTGGTGATGACGGCCGCCGGCCTGGCCGTCGCCATTCCGGCGGTCCTCGCCTACAACGTCTTCGGCAAGCGCGTCGCTGCGAGCGAGGCCGAGCTCGAAGGCTTCGCGCACGACCTGCGCGAGATGATCGTCGACGCCAAGTGAAGGCGCCCGCTCGCCCGCGGCCGGTGTCGAGGCCCTAGCGATGGCCCTCGGCCGACTCGAGCGCAACCCCGGCGCCCAACCGATGAGCGACATCAACATGACCCCGCTGATCGACGTCATGCTGGTGCTGCTCGTGATCTTCATGATCACCGCGCCGCTCATGACGTCGAGCCTGAAGCTCGAGCTGCCGCGCAGCGACGCTGCGCAGCCGAGTGAGACGCCCCAGTTCATCGCCGTCGCCGTCGACAAGGACGGGCGCTACTTCTACGGCGACGAAGCTCTCGACGCTGCCTCCTTCGCCGTTCGCGTCGCGGAGGCGGCGAAGCGCAATCCGCAGACCGAGGTGCAGCTGCGAGCCGACAAGGGCGTCCCCTACGGCCGCGTCGCCGAGCTCCTCGGCATCGTGCAGAAAGCCGGGCTGACGCGGATCGGCCTCATTGCCGAGCCGTTGCCGGAGAAAGCCGGCTCCTAGCCCGCGCCTCCCTTAGAGCGATTCGTAGCGGCGGACGAAGGTGGCGAAGCGCGGCACACCACCGGGCGTGCGATCGCGGTAGCGGAAGGTCACGACGCTGCCGACGGGCGGCGGCACGCGCCGCAGCGCGTCGCTGAGGCCGCTGCCGAGAAGGAAGCGGACGCCCTCCGCCGTCTCGACGGCGAGCGCGCCGACTTGGCCGGCGTACTTGCCGGCCCCGGGCCGGTACCCGAGCACGGTGGCTTCGGCATCCAGGTGCGGCTTGAGCTTGAGAAGCACGTCGCTGCGGCCGCTCGTCTCGGCGGCCGCAGCCAGGTGCAGCATCAGCCCTTCGCCGCCGCTGGCCACGACCTCGCGGAGACGGCGACGCAATGCGGCCGCATCGGCGACGCGCGTCTGGGCAACGGCGCGGACCGGCGACGCCGACCAGCCCTCGGCCGATGCCGCCAGCCTCGCCGCCCGCTCCCCGAACGTGCCGCCGGCGCCGGGCAGTTCGAAAACCAGGTAGCGCACGCCGGCCCACGCCTGCGCCGTCGTCGCGGCCGTACGGACCAGGGCCGAGACCTGGTCGAAACGGCCGCGCCCGAGCCAGAGCTCGCCGTCGAGCGAACACGCCGGCAGCGAAGCGAGGAATGCGTCGGGCGCGGCGACGACGCGGCCGCTCCGGTGGCGCAGCACCCGGCCGTCCCACAGGGCGCGCACGCCGTCGTACTTCTCGCTGACGAGGTAGGGCGCGGGGTCGATGTCGTCGGGGCAGACGGTGGCCAGGAGCGGTGCCGCCGGCACGGCCCCGGCCCAGGCACCGCCGAGGACGACGAGAGCGGCGCGGCGTGTGCAGCAGACGGGGTCGATGGGCATGGGGTCTCCGGCTGGGGTGTCGAAGCGGCGATGCTCGCGCCCTTCGATCGATGCTGTCGAGCGCCTCGCTCGGGGGCGTGCTCACCTGAACGAGCGGGTTCGTGTGCCCTGCGAACAACGAGCTCCGAGGGGCGCTTTCTATAATCGAT
>NZ_JANODC010000318.1:0-1785 GCF_031412495.1 Rhizobacter sp.
GGCGTCGATGACTTCCTGCTTCCTCGGCCCCTCGTCGAGCGACTGCAGCTCGCGGTAGAGCTTGTCGTATTCCGGGTTCTCGTAGTTGGCGACGTTCTCGCCCTGCGACTTCGACTTGGCGTTCGGCCCGTAGAGGAGGAAGAGGAAGTTCTCCGCGTCGGGATAGTCGGCGAGCCAGCCGGCCCAGAAGATCTGGTGCTTGCCCTTCAGCGTCTTGTCCTGAAACTGATTGAAGTCGGTCGCCCGCACCTCGAGCTGGATGCCGAGCTTGGCGAACTGGCGGACCATCCAGTCGTTCTCGGTCTTGGCCTCGGGGGTGACGGCGCGCTGGAAGTCGTAGTTGAGGACCAGCGGGCGTCCGGTCGCGGCGTCGCGGCCTTCGGGATAGCCCGCCTCGGCGAGCAGCTTCTTCGCTTCGTCGATCGAGCGGCGCACGACCTTGCCGTCCTGCAGTTTGTGCGTGACGGGGTTGTGGAAGGTGCCCTGCCCTTCGCGCGAGCCGAACAGCCCGGGCGGCACCGGGCCGTGCGCGGTCACGCCGCCCTTGCTCAGGAAGATGCGGCCGTAGCCCTCCTCCCAGTCGATGGCGATCGAGAGCGCCTGGCGGAGCTTGCGGTTCTTCTCCTGCTGCGCCGGCGTGGCGCCCCGGCCGACGACCGGATCGAGCATGTTGAAGCCGAGGTACCACTCGGAGATGTCGGTCATCAGCGGGAACTTGTAGCCGCGCTCCTCGAAGCGGCGCCGGACGTCGTCGGAGTTGTTCGCGTCGTTGCGGAAGTCGACGCCCCACTCCGGTCGCTCGATCTCGGGGACGTCGAGGTAGCCCTGCTTGAACTTCTCCTTGCGCGGCACCTTCTCCTTCTCGATCGTCACGTAGAGGCGGTCGACGAAGGGCATGCGCTTGCCGCAGTCGGCGAGCAGCCCGTCCGGGCCGTCGCTCGCCTCGCCTTCGCATGGGTAGAACTCGCCGCGGAAGTTCGGGTTGCGCTCGAGGACGTGACGTCGGTCGCGGATGAACTCGGTCATCATGAAGGGGCCCGTGCCGACCGGCCACTGGTTCAGCGACATGCCGTTGTCGGCCATGCCGGCCTGGGCATAGAACGCGTCGGCTTCCCACGGTATCGGCGCCATGAAGGGCATCGCCATCCAGTAGTTCCACTGCGGGTACTTGCCCTTCAGGCGCAGGCGCAGCACGTGCGGATCGGGCGCCTCGGCGCCCTCCAGCGGCCACTTGCGGAAGTCGAGGAAGGGCTTGTCGCGCACGTCGGCAGGCAAGCCGGCGAGCAGCTTCTTGTCCTCGGCTTTGACCGTGTCGCCGTACGCCTTCAGGCCGAGCACGTACTCCGCGAAGATCGCGTACACGGGCGCCTCGATCCGCGTCGTCGCATGACGTTTCAGGGCGTAGACGAAGTCGTCGGCGACCAGCTCGCGCGTTCCCTGCTGCGCGAACTCCCAGGGCGAGCGCTTGTTGCCCAGCTCGCCCCGGCTCAGGCGGTGATAGAGGTAGTGGCCCTGCCCGTCCCGGGCGAACGCCGGGTGCGGTGCATACAGGATGCCGTGCCGGATCGGAATCTCGTAGACGCTCTGGGCGATCTGCTCGGCGGGGGCATCTTCACCGAGGCGCTGGCCGTTCCTGTCCAGGTAGTAGGGCTTGGTGACCGCGGCCGCTGCCTTCGGAACGAGCTCGTACGGCCGCTTCAGGTAGTGGTAGCCGTAGAGCGGCTCGTAGACCTGGAAGGTGTAGGCCGACTCGGGGTTCGAGTACGACGCGGTCGGGTCCAGGTA
>NZ_JANODC010000319.1:0-5633 GCF_031412495.1 Rhizobacter sp.
TCGCCGAGATGCGCGCCAGCATCGAGCGCAAGCAGATCGATATCGCGGCCCTGCGCCGCGAGCTGCAGAAGCTGCCGCCACCCCGGACCCAGTGACCGGCGCGGCATCGGGCGAGCCGGCGCCGCCGGGCGGCGACGAGACCGCCCGCTACGCAGCCCTCGATCTCCTGGCGACGCTCGTCGCCATCGTCACGCCCGAAGGCGAATGCGTGGCGGCGAACTCCTCGTTCGAGAATGTCCTCGGCCTGTCCAGGCGCAGCCTGCTGCGCGGCTCGGTGTTCGACTGGTTCGTCGATGCGCAGGCAGTGCGCGAAACGGTCGACGCGGTCAGCCGCAACGCGTTCTCCACGAGCCGACTCGAGGCGCAGCTCAAGCGCCCGGTGGGTAGCCACGGCGACGCCCTGCCGGTGCACGTGACCGTGAACCAGATCGACGGCTCGGCCAATGTCGTCTTCGAGCTCGTCGAGATGGAGCAGCAGACGCGGCAGGAGCGCGAGGAGCGCGCCCTCGGGCAGGCGCAGGCGACCAAGGAGCTGATCCGCAACCTCGCGCACGAGATCAAGAACCCGCTCGGCGGCATCCGCGGCGCGGCCCAGCTGCTGGAGATGGAGCTCGACTCGCGCGTGCTCACCGAATACACCCAGGTCATCATCAAGGAGGCCGACCGCCTGCAGGCGCTGGTCGACCGCCTGCTGGCGCCGCACCGCCGGCCGCACGTGGTCGGCATGGTCAACATCCACGAGGTCTGCGAGCGGGTCCGGGCCCTCATCCTGGCCGAGTTCCCGCGCGGCCTCGTCACGGAGCGCGACTACGACATCTCGATCCCCGAGTTCCATGGCGACCGTGAGCAGCTCATCCAGGCCGTGCTGAACATCGCGCACAACGCCGCCGAGGCGCTGACCGAGCGGATCGAGGTCGGCGACGCGAAGATCACCCTGCGCACCCGCGTCGTCCGCCAGGTCACGCTCGGCAAGCATCGATACCGACTGGCACTGGAATTGCATATCGAAGACAACGGGCCGGGCGTCCCCGAGGCGGTACGCGAGCGGATCTTCTTTCCTCTCGTCTCCGGCCGCGAAGGAGGCTCCGGCCTCGGCCTCACCCTCACACAGACCTTCATCCAGCAGCACCATGGCACCGTCGAGTTCGAAAGCGAGCCCGGACGCACGGTGTTCAAGATCCTGATCCCGCTGGCCTGAACGCATACCGGACGCTGCCGATGAAACCCATCTGGATCGTCGACGACGACCAATCGATCCGGTTCGTCCTCGAGAAAGCACTGACGCGCGAGGAGTTCGTCGTGCGCAGCTTCACCAACACGCGCGACGTGCTGGCAGCGCTCGACGACGAGCAGCCGCAGGTGCTCGTGTCCGACATCCGCATGCCGGGCGGCTCGGGGATCGAGCTGCTCAACAAGATCAAGGCGCTGCATCGGGACCTGCCGGTCATCATCATGACCGCCTTCTCCGACCTCGACAGCGCGGTCAGCGCGTTCCAGGGCGGCGCCTTCGACTACCTGCCCAAGCCCTTCGACGTGCCGAAGGCGGTCGACCTGATCCGCCGCGCCGTCGAGGAGAGCCTGCAGGAATCGGGCGCGGAATCGCCGGCGGCGCAGGTGCCGGAGATGCTCGGCCAGGCGCCGGCGATGCAGGATGTTTTTCGCGCCATCGGCCGGCTCAGCCAGAGCATCGTCACCGTCCTCATCACCGGTGAGTCCGGCTCCGGCAAGGAGCTGGTCGCCAATGCCCTGCACAAGCACAGCCCGCGCGCCGGCGGCCCCTTCGTCGCGATCAACACTGCCGCGATTCCCAAGGACCTGCTCGAGTCCGAGCTCTTCGGGCACGAGCGCGGCGCGTTCACCGGAGCGCAGACGACCCGGCGCGGCCGCTTCGAGCAGGCCGACGGCGGCACGCTGTTCCTCGACGAGATCGGCGACATGCCGTTCGAGCTCCAGACGCGGCTGCTGCGGGTGCTGGCCGACGGGCAGTTCTACCGCGTCGGCGGCCACAACCCGATGCGCAGCACCGTGCGCATCATCGCGGCGACGCACCAGGACCTCGAGGCGCGGGTCAAGGCAGGCTCGTTCCGCGAGGACCTGTTCCACCGGCTCAACGTCATCCGCCTGCGCCTGCCCGCCTTGCGCGAGCGCGTCGAGGACATCGCGCCGCTGGCCCGCTTCTTCCTGCAGAAGAGCGCCCGCGAGCTCGGCGTCGAAGGCAAGCGCCTGACCGATGCGGCGATCGCCCAGCTGATCCGGTTCGACTTTCCCGGCAACGTCCGCCAGCTCGAGAACATCTGCCACTGGCTGACCGTGATGGCGCCGGCGCAGCTGGTCGACGCCAAGGACCTGCCGCCCGAGCTGCAGCCGCGGCTGCAGGGCGTGGGCGTCGCCTCGCCGGCCGACGTGGAGGCTGCGGGCGGCACCGCGTCGCAGCCCGGTGCCGCCCTGGGCTCCGCCCGGGGCGGGGCATCGATGCCGCCTGGAGCGACGGCCGCGACGGCACACCCTTCGACGCCGGCCGGTGCAGAGGGCTCCGACGGCGCCGCCGCCCGGCCCTGGCTGGCGGGCCTGCAAAGCGAGGCTCGGGAGATGCTGCGCGCCGGCGAACCGATGGTCTGGGATGCGCTGACGCGCAAGTTCGAGGCGCAGCTCATCGTCACTGCGCTCGAGACGACGCGCGGTCGGCGCATCGAGGCGGCGCAGAAGCTCGGCATCGGCCGCAACACCATCACCCGCAAGATCCAGGAGCTGGGGCTGGACGACAAGTGAGTTGACTCGTCGGGAGGCTCAGGGACGCGCTCCCCTTGAACGAGGGGGTACGCCGCGGGCGGGCGTCCTCCTATTCTCGTCAGGTTCAACCTGCACGAGGAATAGAAGCATGAAGACTTTCGGCGTTGCCATTTCCACCTTGGCGGTCGTCGGCGGGGTCTCGCTGGCTCCAGCCGCACAAGCTGCGGTCTACGACGTGACGATCGACGGGCCGGATGCGATCTGGCTGGCCGGCCGCACCGATCTGGTCATTCCCCCGGCGAACCAGCCCTGGAGCGGCGGTCTGATCCGCCATGGCGGAGCCACGCCCGAGGAGGCGCTCGAGACGATCCCCTCGTTCGTGCCCGTGACCGGCGGCGACATCGTGCGGGCGCTCGACGCCGCAGTCGGCGGCGTCAACTTCTTCAACGGTTTCGGCCCGCCGTTCTTCGGCCCGAGCGGGAACGAGGGTGCGGGGAGCAGCCTCACGGCCTTCGGCGGCATCAGCGGCTACCTGGGCCCGCAAGGCCCGCTGACAGGCGTGTTCCTGACCGATGCGGTCCCGAGCGCCGGACCTCCGGGCACGCTGGACTTCTCGACGCCGGCGCTGCGCGATTTCGCATCCCTTTCGCCGGCCATCGGCCAGATCTTCTACATCGGCGACGGCAAGACGACGGGTGGCGTGTTCCAGCAGTTCATCGCGCCGGCCGGCGCCACGCGCCTCTTCCTGGCCATCCCGGACGGCTTCGGCTTCGCCGGCGCCCCCGGTGCCTACGACGACAACGACGGCAGTTACCGGATCCGCATCGGCGTCAACGAAGTGCCCGTCATCGCGGCCATTCCGGAGCCGGAGACCTACGCGATGATGCTCGCCGGGCTGGGCCTGCTCGGCACCGTCGCGCGCCGTCGCCGGCGCTGAAGCCGGTCGGTCTTGACGCCCCGTCGGGTCAGGGTGTCGCCTCGCCGGCGGCACCCTGTACCTTGCGGCGGTACGTGACGAAGCTGTAGCGCAGCCCGTCCGCTGCTTCGCAACGCTCGCGCGCGATTTCCTCGAAGCGCGAGCAGTCCCAGTCCGGAAAGAACGTGTCGGCCTCGAGATCGGCATCGATCTCGGTGAGCTCGAGCGTGCTCGCCAGGGGCAGGGCGAGGGCATAGATTTGTGCGCCGCCGATCACGGACACACGCGGCACCGCTCCGGCGAGCTCCAGGGCGCCCTGGAGGGACGCGGCAGTTTCGGCGCCTTGCGCCTGCCAGCCGGGTTCGCGGCTGATCACGATGTTGCGGCGGCCCGGCAGCGGCCGGCCGATCGATTGCCACGTCTTTCGACCCATCAGCACCGGCGCGCCCATCGTCAGCCGCTTGAAGCGGGGCAGGTCGCCGGGCAGGTGCATCAGCAGAGCACCGTTGCGGCCGATGCCGCCGTTGCGAGCAACGGAAGCGACAAGGCTGATGGCTGGCTGGTGCATGCCCGATTGTCCTCCGGGGCCGGCCGATAATGACCCGCTTCGGTGCCTTCGACCCCCATGATCCGACGCTCCCCGATCTCCCCCGAAGAGCTCGCCGCCTGGCGTGACGCAGCCGCACGCGCCGCGCCCGGGGGCAAGCTCGAGTCGCTGAGCTGGGTCACGCCAGAGGGCATCGTCGTCAAGCCCCTGTACACGGCCGCCGACATCGCCGGCCTGTCGCAGACCGACACGCTGCCGGGCTTTCCGCCCTACATCCGCGGCCCGCAGCCGACGATGTACGCGGTGCGGCCGTGGACGATCCGGCAGTACGCGGGCTTCTCCACCGCCGAGGCGTCGAACGACTTCTACCGCAAGGCGCTCGCCGCCGGCGGGCAGGGCGTGAGCGTCGCCTTCGACCTGGCGACGCACCGCGGCTACGACAGCGACCACCCGCGCGTCGTCGGCGATGTCGGCAAGGCCGGCGTCGCGATCGACTCGGTCGAGGACATGAAGATCCTGTTCGACGGCATCCCGCTCGACCAGGTCAGCGTGTCGATGACGATGAACGGCGCCGTCCTGCCGGTGCTCGCCGGCTACGTCGTCGCCGCCGAAGAGCAGGGCGTGGCGCAGGACCGGCTTTCAGGAACGATCCAGAACGACATCCTGAAAGAGTTCATGGTGAGGAACACCTACATTTATCCGCCGGCCCCGAGCATGCGGATCGTGGGCGACATCATCGAGTACACGGCCCGGCACATGCCGAAGTTCAACTCGATCTCGATCTCCGGCTATCACATCCAGGAAGCGGGGGCGAACCAGGCGCTCGAGCTGGCGCTGACCCTCGCCGACGGGCGCGAGTACGTGCGCACGGCCATCGCCAAGGGCATGGACGTCGACGCCTTCGCCGGGCGCCTCAGCTTCTTCTGGGCGATCGGGATGAACTTCTACCTCGAGATCGCCAAGATGCGGGCGGCGCGCGGCCTCTGGCACCGCGTGATGCAGGAGTTCGCGCCGAAGAACCCGAAGAGCTCGGTGCTGCGCACCCACTGTCAGACCTCGGGCTGGTCGCTGACCGCGCAGGACCCCTACAACAACGTCGTGCGCACGACCATCGAGGCGATGGCCGCGGTCTTCGGCGGCACCCAGAGCCTGCACACCAACGCGCTCGACGAGGCCATCGCGCTGCCCACCGAGTTCAGCGCCCGCATCGCCCGCAACACCCAGCTCGTGATTCAGGAAGAGACGCACATCACCTCGATCGTCGATCCGTGGGCGGGCAGCTATGCGATGGAGGCGCTGACCCAGCAGATGGCCGACGCCGCGTGGAAGATCATCGAGGAGGTCGATGCGATGGGCGGCATGGTCAAGGCCGTCGACTCGGGCTGGGCCAAGCTGAAGATCGAGGCGAGTGCCGCCGAGAAGCAGGCGCGCATCGATTCG
>NZ_JANODC010000320.1:0-4169 GCF_031412495.1 Rhizobacter sp.
AGGAACGCGTCGAGGTCGAAGCCGGCGAGATCCGGACAGAGATCGCCGGCGTCGATGCCGGCGAGGTTCTGCCGGACGACCTCCTGGAACGGCAGGACCAGGGCGCGGCACAGCGCGTCGAGGACGGCCCGGTCGATCAGCGCCGGGCCGTAGTTCGCGACCAGGGGGATCAGGCCCTGGGCGGCGCTGCGCGCGATCTGCTCGCGGTAGTGCCGTGCGAAGTGGCCGAAGGCAGTGTCGGCGGCACCGTCAAGGTAGAGGCCGCGCGCGAGGCCGAGCGCCGCGCGCAGCTGGTCGAAGTTGTCCTCGTTGCTGAGGGCCGGGTTCTTGTCGAACCACTTCGGCGCGAGCAGCTCGGCGGCCATGCCCTCGGCCGACCGGCCGTCGGCAAGACGGACGCGGACCCGCACGAAGGCCTGCGGCGCGGCGGTGAGCGTGACGACGCCGAAGCGGAACGGCATGCGCAGCCTCACGTCGCGCTCGAAGAGGGCGATCGATTCGACGATAAGCTTCGGCGCGTTGCCGGTCATGGTGACCTCGTGGGTGCAGGCAGCGGGGGCTCTACCCGACGGGCCGCAGGAAGCCCAGCAGGACCTTGACGATATGCTCCTCGTACCGGCTCAATGCTTCGGCGGTCATCATCTCGCGGTTGAGTATGACGCCGAGCGTGTATCGGTTCGAGAGATAGAAGTAGCCCATGCCGTTGACCGAGATGAAGAGGTCGAGCGGGTCGACGTCGGATCGGAACACGCCTTCGGCGCCGCCACGCTCGAGCACGCTGCGGATGGTGTCGAGCAAGGGGTTGTAGAGGCCGCGGATGTACGCCGACTTCAGGATGTGCCGGCCGCGGTGCACGTTCTCGCTGTTCAGCAGGCCGATGATTCGCGGGTGCTCGACGAAGATCCGGAACGTCCATCGGATCAGCGACTCCATCGCGGCAGCGGGCTCCAGCCCGCGCACGTCGATGTCCCGGTGGCTGGCTCGCATCACGCCGTAGGCCTGCTCCATGACGGCGATGTAGAGCTGCTCCTTGCTCCCGAAGTACTGGTAGAGCAGGCTGATGTTGACCCCGGCGGCCTTGACGATGGCCTCGATCCGCGCTCCGGCATAGCCGTGTTCTGAGAACTCGTCGGTCGCGCACTCCAGGATCCGGCTCTTCGAGGCGCTGGCATCGCGCGGTCGGCCGTCGGCGGGCCGGCCCGCGCGGCGTGGCTGCACGGAAGGGGGCTCCTTCCTGCTGCGGTCGGTCACGGCGTCTTCGTCCATCGGCAGCGGGGTCAGCCGTCGACGCTGCCGTGCGAGGAGAAGTGGGCGCGGATGGTCCGCGTGAGCTCCGCGAAATCCGTCGTGCCCATGACCTCGAGCGTCCGCGGCCGCGTCAGGGGCACGGGGTAGACGGCGGCGACCCGGCCGGGCCGCTCCGACATCACGACGACCCGGTCGGCCAGGAAGACGGCCTCCGGGATGCTGTGCGTGATCAGCAGCACCGTCTTGCCGGTGGCGGACCAGATCCGCTGCAGCTCCAGGTTCATGCGCTCGCGCGTCATCGCGTCGAGCGCGCCGAAGGGCTCGTCCATCAGCAGGATCGACGGGTCGTGCACCAGCGCCCGGCAGATCGAGGCCCGTTGCTGCATGCCGCCGGACAGCTGCCACGGGAACTTGCGCTCGAACCCGCGCAGCCCCGCCATGTCGATGAGCTCCTCGACCCGGGCCCGGTACTTCGACGGGTCCAGCCCGCGCATCTCGACCTGCAGCATGATGTTGCGGCGGATGTTCCGCCAGGCGAGCAGGACCGGATTCTGGAACACCATGCCGACGTCGGCGGGTGGCGAATCGACCGGGCGGCCGTCGATCCGGATCGTGCCCGCGGTCGCGTCCAGGAGCCCCGCCACCATCTTCAGCAGCGTGCTCTTGCCGCACCCGCTCGGGCCGACGACGACGACGAACTCGCCGTGGCCGACGTCGAGATCGATGGGCCGGAGCGACTCGACGGGCCCGTCGTCCGTCTGGTAGACCTTGGTCGCGGCCTGGATGCGAATGTGCGGATTCGACTGCACTGCGCCCGACCGCGAGGGTGACAGGTCCGTCGCACAGGCCGGGGCATTCACGGAAGGAATTCCAGCGTGTAGTAGTCCGTTGCCTTCGTCCCCCCGTCCATCCCGCCGTATTGCACGAGCACCTCGAGCGACTGCTCCATCACCTTGGGGCTGACCTTGAACGGTCGCGCACCCTTGCTTTCGGCCGTGAAGTACAGGGACTGCGAAAGCTTCAGGCTCTCGAGCTGGGCCTCCGGCTGCCCGGCATCGGGGCGGGCCTTCATCATCGCGTCGACCGCGGCTTTGGGGTCCTTGATGGCTTCCTCGGCCGATCGCGTGGCGGCCCGCATGAAGCGGCGAACCATGTCGGGCTTCGTCCGCAGCGTGTCGTTCCTGGCGATGATGCCCAGGCCGACCAGCGTGATGCCGGCGTCGGACCAGCGCAGGATGTTCACCGGCTGCTTGACGATGCCGGGCATGCGCGCGCCCTGCTCCGTGACGAAGCCCAGCAAGGCGTCGGCCTGCTTGTTGACGACGGAGTTCATCTTCATCTGGGCGTCGCCCGTGATCGTCTTGAACTGCTTGTCGGTGAGCCCGACCTTCTTCAGGTAGAGCGGGAAGATCGGCGCCAGCGCATCGCCCGGCGTCACCGCGATGGTCTTGCCGACCAGATCGGCGGCCGTCTTGATGTTTCGATCGGCCGGGCTGATCACCGCCGACGGGGTCGCCTGGAGGAGGACGCCGACCGTCCTGACCGGGGCGCCCCGCGCCACCGCCTTCATCATCACGCTGATGTCGGCATAGCCGAAGTCGGTCGTGCCCGCGCCGACGGCCTGCACCGTGACGGCCGAGCCCCGACCCTCCTGGAACTCGATGTCGATGCCCTCCTGCTCGAAGTAGCCGCGCTCCTTGCCGAGGAAGAAGGGCGCGTGCTCGCCGTAGGCGAACCAGTTCAGCATCAGCACGACCTTCTCGCGGGCCTGGGCCTGTGCCGCGACCGGCATGAGGCCCATGAGGGTCAGGGCGAGAGCCGCGATCGTTCTGGCAGCGATGTGTTTCATTCGTCGTCTCCTTGAAGTCGTAGAGGGGAAATGACCGGTCGTCCGGCTCTTCGTTCGTCAGGCCGCCTGCAGGAGGTTCCTGCGCGACGAGTGCCAGGGGACCATCCAGCGTTCGGCGAACTCGATGGCCGTGAACAGCAGGACGCCGATCATCGACAGCACGAACAGCGCCGCGAACATCAACGGCAGGTCGAAGTTGCCGTTGGCGATCTGCAGCACGTAGCCGATGCCCGAGTTCGAGCCGACGAATTCGCCGACCACCGCGCCGACCACCGCCAGCGTGATGGACACCTTGAGGCCGGCGAACAGGCTGGGCAGGCTGTGCGGCAGGCTGATCCACCAGAACGTCTTGAGCCGGCCGGCGCGCATCGATCGGGCCAGATCGATCATCTCCGGCTCGACCGACTTCAAACCCGTCACCATCGAGACGATGATGGGAAACACCCCTAGCAGGAAGGCGACGATGACCTTGGGCAGGATGCCGAAGCCGAACCAGACCACGAACAGGGGCGCCACCGCGACCTTCGGCACGCTCTGCGAGAAAACGAGGAGCGGATAGACGAAGCTCTCGAAGGTGCGCGAGTAGGCGATGAGCATCGCCAGGGGAATGCCGACCACGATGCTGAGCGCGAAGCCGCCGAGGGTCGCGTAGGTGGTGACGCTGCTTTCGGCGAGGAGCCGCGGCCAGTCCTTGATCAGCGTGGCGATCACCTGCGCCGGTGCCGGAACGAGGTACGGCGGGATCTTGAAGAGCCGGACGGCGAGTTCCCAAAGGACCAGCACGGACACGATCAACAGCACCGGTCGCACCCCGCCGTGACGTGCGAAGCGGGCGAGGGGCGACGCGCTCCGGGCCACGTCAGCTCCCGCTGTCGAGGGCGAACTCGAGCCAGTACAGCTCGGCGTCGGCGCCTGCGAGTGCCGTCCCCGCAAAGGCGCGCGACAGCAGCTGCTGCAGGCGCTCCCCGACCTCGGGCCGGTCGGCCAGGCCGAGCTCGGCCGATTCGCCGAGCAGGAGGCCGTCGAGCGCGGGCGGAAGCGCGCCATGGATCGCCGACTCGTTGGTCAGCGT
>NZ_JANODC010000321.1:0-2051 GCF_031412495.1 Rhizobacter sp.
TTACCGCCGCGGGCGTGCGCGGGATGGGGTGGGCTGGGGTCACGACGAGGCCGGGGCGCCAGCCCACGCCCGAAGCCGCGGGCTCGCGCCGTCCGAGCACGGCGACGGTGCCCGCGCCGACGCGCTCGACGATGTCGGCGAGCGACTCCGAGCCGTCGTGCAGGGACTGCGAATCTCGATGGCTGTTCATGAGGGACCTTCCACGTCGATGCCAGGACCCGCAAGGTACGCCCCGGGACGCGGCAGCGAACCCGCCGAACGGCGGGTCGGGCCGTCACCTGAGGCGGGAGCCGGCCCTTTGCAAGAGCCGCGCCGCGCCGGCGGGGGGCACCGGCAAGCCGCCGTTGGACCTAGTCGAACTCGACCAGCTCGGCGCCTTCGCCGACCTGGTCGCCAGCGGCGAAGCGGAACGACTTCACCGTGCCAGCGTGCGGCGCGCTGATGGTGTGCTCCATCTTCATCGCCTCGAGCACGAGGAGCGGCGCGCCCTTGTCGACGGCATCGCCCGCTTTCGCCAGCAGGGCGATGACCTTGCCCGGCATCGGCGCGACGAGGCCGCTGCCTTCTTCCTCGTGGGCCGAGCCGGCCCCGTCGACGGGATCGACGACGACGAGCACGTGGTGGCGGCCGGCCACGAAGACATGGCGCGCGTCGCGGTCGGCGACGACCACCGCCGCGACGCGACGCTCGCCGATCGTCCCCGTGAGCTCGCCCTGCTCTCTAATCGGCTCGACGCGCGCCGTCGCAGGCGGCCCGCCGTCGACGGCGAGCTCCCAATGCCCCGCCTGCGGCAGCGCCCAGGCCTCGACCTCGCGCAACGTCTCGCCGCTGCGCAGGGCCACGCGACGCGGCGCGCGGCCGTTCAGGCGCCAGCCGTCGAGGCGGCGCCAGGGCGAACCTTCGTCGCCGGCGCCGCGGGCCGCCTGCACAGCGGCATCGGCATCGCGCTGCAGCTCGGCCAGCGCTGCGGCGAGGAACACGTCTTCGCCCGGCGGCTCGGCCGGCGGGAACAGGCGTGCCTGCTCGCGCTCGATCAGGCCCGTGTCTAGGTCGGCCGAGGCGAACGACGGCGTCGCGATCAGCCGGCCGAGGAAGGCGACGTTGTTGGCGACGCCGACGATGCGGTAGCGGCCGAGCGCGGCCTGCATGCGGGCGAGCGCCGTGGCGCGATCGGGCCCGTGCACGATCAGCTTGGCGATCATCGGGTCGTAGAACGGGGTGATCGAGTCGCCCTGCTCGACGCCGGTGTCGACGCGGACGCCCTCGCCCTGCTCGGGCGGCACCAGGTGAAGCAGCCGGCCGGTCGACGGCAGGAAGCCGCGGTCCGGGTCCTCGGCGTAGACGCGCGCCTCGATGGCGTGGCCATGGACCCTGAGCTCGTCCTGCGTCTTGGGCAAAGGCTCGCCCGAGGCGACGCGAAGCTGCCACTCGACGAGGTCGAGGCCGGTGATCATCTCGGTCACCGGGTGCTCGACCTGCAGCCGCGTGTTCATCTCCATGAAGTAGAAGCGGCCGTCCGGATGGGCGATGAACTCCACCGTGCCGGCACCGACGTAGCCGACCGCCTGCGCCGCCTCGACCGCTGCCCGGCCCATCGCGGCGCGGCGCTCGGTGGTCATGCCCGGCGCCGGCGCTTCCTCGAGCACCTTCTGGTGCCGCCGCTGCACCGAGCAGTCGCGCTCGAACAGGTGCACGCAGTGGCCGTGCGAATCGGCGAAGACCTGGATCTCGATGTGGCGCGGCTTCAGCACTTACTGCTCGACGCGGACGGCGTCGTCGCCGAAGGCGCTGCTCGCCTCGCGCTTGCACGAGGCGAGCGCCGCGGCGAAGTCGGCTTCCGCGTCGACGCGGCGCATGCCCTTGCCGCCGCCGCCGGCACTGGCCTTGATGAGCACCGGGTAGCCGATCCGCGTCGCTTCGCGCTGCAGCAGCGCCGGGTCCTGGTCGGCGCCGTGGTAGCCGGGCGTGAGCGGCACGCCGGCCTTTTCCATCAGCGCCTTGGCCTCCGACTTGCGGCCCATGGCGCGGATCGCCGCCGGGGGCGGGCCGAT
>NZ_JANODC010000322.1:0-3096 GCF_031412495.1 Rhizobacter sp.
GCCCGGCCGCGGCGCGGGCTCGGCGGCCGGGGCACTGGCGCGGAGCGGCGCGGCGCGCAGCACGGTGGGATTGCCCCGCAGGGCCGGGCGGTGCACCGCGTTCAGCGACGGCTCGATCCAGGCGACGATCGGCTGCCACTCGGCGACGTGCGCCTGCGCCTGCGCCGGCGGCAGGTCGAACACGGTCAGGCCGCGCTCGACGGTGCGGACGTAGGCCTGCGCCTCGCGCACCACGCCCGCGAACGGCAGGCCGAGGCGGGCGGCCCAGGCGGCGAGCGCCTCGGCGCCGCGGGTGCGGGCGTCGATGCGCATGCCGACCGCCACCACCTTGCAGCGCCCTTCGGCGACGCGCGGCAGCGCCTTCAGCTCGGCGTGGCAGTCGGCCGCCGACTCGCGGTCGAACACGGAGTGGCAGACTGGCATGACGATGACGTCGGCGAAGGCGGCGACGCGGGCGAGGTCGAAGCCGCGCAGGCCGCCGGGCGTGTCGAGGACGACGTGGCGGACGCCGGCCGGCGGCCGGAGGATGCGGCGCGGGTCGACGGCCCAGCCGACGATGGGCGCGCAGCCGGGCAGGGCATGCGTGGCACGCTGGCGCAGCCAGCCCTGCGTCGACTGCTGGCGGTCGACGTCGCCGAGCATGACCGTGTCGCCGCGGCCGGCATAGAAGGCCGCGAGGTGGGTGGCCAGCGTGCTCTTGCCGCTGCCTCCCTTGCGATTGACGACGGCGATGACGGCCATGCTGAGCGCGGATGAAGTGTCGCGATTGGATCACGGCAGGCCTCTGCCGGCGCCCGGATCAGGGCGGTGAAGGCGGGCCAATCGCCTCGACCGTGGCGCGCACGCCGCACTCGGCCGCCGCCAGCTCGCGGCGGGCCAGGCGCACGACGCTCCAGGCGCCGGTCAGCGCCAGGACGGCCATGGCGCAGGCGACGGCGAGGTCGGGCCAGGCCCGTCCAGTGCCGAACACGCCGAACGCGGCCGCACCGACGGCGATGTTGCCGAGCGCGTCGTTGCGCGAGCAGATCCAGACCGAGCGCATGTTCGAGTCGCCGCTGCGGTAGCGGTAAAGCGTCGCCGCGACGAAGACGTTGACGGCCAGAGCCAGGGCGGCGATCGCGCCCATGGTCAGCGGCTCGGGCACGCCGCCCTCCAGCCAGACCCAGGCCGCGCGGCCGAGAACGAAGACGCCGAACGCGGCCATCGACGCTGCCTTGAGCAGCGAGGCCCGAGCCCGCCAGGTGATCGCCAGCGAGAGGACGGCCAGCGACAGGCCGTAGTTGGCGGCGTCGCCGAGGAAGTCGATGGCGTCGGCGAGCAGCGACACCGAGCCGGAGCCGACGCTGCCGGCCACCTCGACCGCGAACATCGCCGCGTTCAGCAGCAGCGCCAGCCAGAGGACGCGGCGGTAGGCGGGGTCGGCCGACGGGGGCGGGGGCGGGCAGCAGGAATCGGCCATGGCGCAGTGGAGGGCGGGGTCCGCGTTGATCCTATAGTGGCTCGCACCTGAACACCGCTCGAGGCCCTGCACGATGGACGACTCCCGCCCGCTCCAGCCCGACACCATCGCCGCCCAGGCGCTCGGCTGGATCGACGAGAAGACGCGGGCGATCACGCCGCCGATCCACGTCTCGTCGACCTACCTGCGCGACACCGACAACCAGTACCGCTCGGGCCGGGTCTACGCGCGCGCCGACAACCCGGCCTTCGACCAGGCCGAGGCGGTGATCGCCCAGCTCGAGCAGGGCGCGCACGCGGCCCTGTTCGCCTCCGGCATGGCGGCGGCGACGGCGGTCTTCCAGGCGCTCGCGCCGGGCGACCACGTGCTGGCGCCGAAGGTGATGTACTGGTCGCTGCGCAACTGGCTGACGACCTTCGCGACGCGCTGGGGGCTGGAGGTCGAGCTGATCGACATGACCGACCCGGGCGCGGTGAGCGCGGCGATCCGGCCCGGGCAGACGCGGCTGGTCTGGATCGAGACGCCGGCCAACCCGCTCTGGACCGTGACCGACATCGCCGCGACGGCGGCCATCGCGCACGGCGCCGGTGCCCTGGTCGCCGTCGATTCGACGGTCGCCACGCCGGTGCTGACGCGGCCGCTCGAGCACGGCGCCGACCTGGTCATGCACGCCGCCACCAAGTACCTGAACGGCCACTCCGACCTCATCGCCGGGGTGCTGGTGACGCGCGAGGACGGCGAGGTCTGGCAGCGCATCAAGGCCATCCGGGCCCAGCTCGGGGCCACCCTGGGCTCCTTCGAGGCCTGGCTGCTGCTGCGCGGCATGCGCACGCTCTGCCTGCGCGTGCGCTGCGCCTCGCAGTCGGCGCAGCGCATCGCCGAGCACTTCACCGGCCACGCGGACGTCGAGGCCGTGCTCTACCCGGGGCTGCCCGGATCGCAGGGGCATGCGGTCTCGAAGCGGCAGATGCGGGGCGGCTTCGGCGGCATGCTGTCGATCCGCGTCCGCGGCGGCGAGGCGGCGGCGATCGCCACCGCGGCACACGTCGCCCTGTGGAAGCGGGCGACCTCGCTCGGCGGCGTCGAGAGCCTAGTCGAGCACCGGGCCAGCGTCGAGGGTGCGGGCACGCCGGCACCGCCCGACCTGCTGCGCCTGTCGGTGGGCATCGAGGACGCCGGCGACCTGATCGCCGACCTCGAGCAGGCGCTGCGGCGGGCGCGTCGCTGAGTCAAGCGGCGCACTGCGCCGGGCGGCTCAGATCGTCATGCCGCCGTCGATGCAGAAGGCCTGTCCGGTCGCGAAGCGGGACTCGTCGCTGGCCAGAAAGACGACCATCGGCGCGATCTCATCGGCCTGCGCCAGCCTGCCCATCGGCTGGCGGGCGACGAAGGCCTGCCGTGCCGCCACCGGGTCGGCGTAGGCCCGGATCCGCTCGCCGAGCGACGGCGTGTCGACGGTGCCGGGGCAGAGCGCGTTGCAGCGGATACCCTGCAGGATGTAGTCGGCGGCGACGCTCTTGGTCAGGCCGATGACGGCCGCCTTCGTCGTGCCGTAGACGCAGCGGCTGGCGATGCCGCGGATGCTCGAGGCGATGCTGGCCATGTTGATGATGCTGCCGCCGCCGGCCGCGATCATC
>NZ_JANODC010000323.1:0-1628 GCF_031412495.1 Rhizobacter sp.
GTGATCCCGTCCAGCGTCGCGCTCACCAGGGCCGTTGGCGTCGACCCGACGCTGACTTCATCGATCTCGACATCCCTTGCCGCGCAGCCCTCGACGAGCTCCGCCATGATCGCCGCCTCGTCGCGGGCGATCGCCGCAATCTCCTCGACCGACGTGCCGGCGTAGGAGTGCCCGGCATGACTGAGCAGGCCGCGCAGGTCCAGGCCCGGCATGGCGTGGACCTGCGTGATGAAGGCGATCGCGTCGCGTTGCTTCGGGTCCACGCCGCACCGATGCGTGCCGACGTCGATCTTCACGAGGACCTCGAGGCGGCGATTGGCGGCGACCATCGCGTCGGACCAGCCCTGCGCCACGCCCAGGTCGTCGACGATGGTCGACAGGCGGACGCCATCCATCAGCGACACGATGCGCGCGGCATAGGTCGGCGAGATCGGATAGGCGATTCGGATGTCCTGGATGCCGGCCGCGGCGAACATCTCCGCCTCGCCCGGCTTGGCGCAGGTCATGCCCACCGCGCCCGCGGCCACCTGCTGCCTGGCCACCCATCCGCTCTTGTGGGTCTTGCCGTGCGGACGCAACCGCTTGCCGCCGGCCGCGGCCGCCTCGGCCATGCGGGTGATGTTGCGCGTCATCGCCGGTGCGTCGAGCACCACCAGCGGCGTCTGGAGTTCGTTCAGAGTGGCCACGGCGACAAGCCTACAGCGGTCGGCGCCCGACGGCCAGGTGCCGGGTCGGATCAGAATTCAGGATTCAGAATGAACGACCAGCGTTGGAATCGAGGGACAACGACGAGAGATCGACGATCGTCCCCCGATCGCCGAAGACCCGCACCACTCAGGAGCCCGCTCTTACGCCAGCAACTTCTCGATCACGTGGCCATGCACGTCGGTGAGGCGGAAGTCGCGGCCCTGGAACCGGAAGGTGAGCTTCTTGTGGTCGAGGCCGAGGAGGTGGAGGATCGTCGCGTGGAGGTCGTGGACGTGCGCGCGATCTTCGGTCGGGCTGAAGCCGAGTTCGTCGGTCTCGCCGATGCTCGCGCCGGCCTTCACGCCGCCGCCGGCGAACCACATCGTGAACGCATCGATGTGATGGTTGCGGCCCATGGTGTCGCGGTTCTCGCCCATCGGCGTCCGGCCGAACTCGCCGCCCCAGATCACGAGCGTGTCCTTGAGCAGGCCGCGGGCCTTGAGGTCCTGCACGAGCGCGGCCTGCGCCTGATCGACCTCGCGGCAGACCTTCTCGAAGTCGCCCTGCAGGTTCTCGCCGGGGCCGCCGTGGCTGTCCCAGTTGGTGTGGTAGAGCTGCACGAAGCGCGAGCCGCGCTCGACGAGCCGGCGCGCGAGCAGGCAGTTGCGCGCGAATGAGGGCGCGTCGCCCTCGATGCCGTAGAGTTTCTTCGTGGCCTCGCTCTCGCCCTCGAGGTCGATCAGCTCGGGGGCGCTGGCCTGCATGCGCGAGGCCATCTCGTAAGCGGCGATGCGCGTGTGGATCTCGGCGTCGCCGGTCGCGACGGCGTGGCTCAGGTTGAGATCGCGGATGGCGTCGATCGTCTGGCGCTGGCGCTCGGCGGTGACGCCCTCGGGGTTGGACAGGTTGAGAATGGGGTCACCGCTGCCGCGAAACGGGAC
>NZ_JANODC010000324.1:0-16557 GCF_031412495.1 Rhizobacter sp.
CGCCCGACAAGGTGTTCGAGGCCTCGGGTGTCGACGAAGCCACCTGCCTGCAGGTGGCGCGCACGATGGCCGAAAACCGGCCGAGCACCCTGGTCTGGTGTGTCGGCCACACGCAGCACACGATCGGCAACGCGATGGTGCGCGCCTCGTGCCTGCTGCAGTTGGCGCTCGGCAACATCGGCATGAGCGGCGGCGGTGCCAACATCTTCCGCGGCCACGACAACGTCCAGGGCGCGACCGACGTCGGCCCCAATCCGGACTCCCTGCCCGGGTACTACGGGCTTGCCGAAGGGTCCTTCAAGCACTTCGCCAACGTCTGGGGCGTCGACTTCGAGTGGATCAAGAAGCAGTACGCGCCGGGGATGATGACCAAGCCCGGCATGACGGTGTCGCGCTGGATCGACGGCGTGCTCGAGAAGAACGAGCTCATCGACCAGGATTCGAACCTGCGCGGGCTCGTCTTCTGGGGCCATGCGCCGAACTCGCAGAGTCGCGGCCTCGAGATGAAGCGGGCGATGGACAAGCTCGACCTGCTCGTCGTCGTCGACCCGTACCCGTCGGCCACCGCGGCGATGGCGGCGATGCCGGGCGCGCAGGGCGACCTGAACCCGAACCGCGCCGTCTACCTGCTGCCGGCGGCAACGCAGTTCGAGACGTCGGGCTCGGTGACGGCGTCGAACCGCTCGATCCAGTGGCGGGAGAAGGTCATCGAGCCGCTGTTCGAGTCGCGCACCGACCAGATGATCATGTACCAGCTGGCCCAGAAGCTCGGCTTCGACAAGGAGCTGATGGCCAGGACCAAGCTCGTCGCCGGCAAGGGCGGGATGATGGAGCCCGAGGTCGAGTCGATCCTGCGCGAGATCAACAAGAGCGTCTGGACGATCGGCTACACCGGGCAGTCGCCCGAGCGCCTGAAGGCGCACATGCGCAACATGAACGTCTTCGACGTCAAGACGCTGCGTGCCAAGGGGGGCATCGACAAGGAAACCGGCTACAAGCTCGACGGCGACTACTTCGGCCTGCCGTGGCCGTGCTGGGGCAACCCGGAGATGAAGCATCCGGGCTCGCCCAACCTGTACGACACGTCCAAGCACGTGATGGACGGCGGCGGCAACTTCCGCGCCAATTTCGGGGTCGAGCGCGAGGGCGCGAATCTGCTCGCCGAGGACGGCTCGCATTCGAAGGGCGCCGACATCACGACGGGCTATCCCGAGTTCGACCACGTCTTCCTCAAGAAGCTCGGCTGGTGGAACGAGCTCTCCGACGCGGAGAAGGCAGCCGCCGAAGGCAAGAACTGGAAGACGGATCCGTCGGGCGGGATCATCCGCGTCGTGATGACCAACCATGGCTGCCATCCTTTCGGCAATGCCAAGGCGAGGGCGGTGGTCTGGAATTTCCCCGACCCGGTGCCGCTGCACCGCGAGCCGCTGTACTCGACCCGGCCCGAACTCGTTGCCAAGTATCCGACGCACGACGACAAGAAGGCGTTCTGGCGCCTGCCGACGCTCTACAAGAGCGTGCAGGACAAGAACAAGGACATCGGCAAGCAGTTCCCGCTGATCATGAGCTCCGGCCGCCTGGTCGAGTACGAGGGCGGCGGCGAGGAGACGCGGTCCAACCCGTGGCTGGCCGAGCTGCAGCAGGAGATGTTCGTCGAGATCAACCCGGCCGCGGCCAACGATCGCGGCATCCGCAACGGCGAGGCGGTCTGGGTCAAGTCGCCGACGGGTGCGAAGCTCCTCGTCAAGGCGCTCGTCACGGAACGGGTCGATCGCGAAACGGTCTGGCTGCCGTTCCACTTTTCCGGCCGTTGGCAGGGTGTCGACATGCTGCCCTATTACCCGGGCGGCGCGGCGCCGATGATCCGCGGCGAGGCCGTCAACACGGCGACAACGTACGGCTACGACAGCGTGACGATGATGCAGGAGACCAAGACGACGGTCTGCCAGGTCGAACGGGCGGCTTAGGAGCACACATGGACCCCCACACTCACATTCGTTCGCTGCCCCCCGAGGGGGCGCTGTCCTCCTCTGGGGCGGCCCGACAGGAGGACACATGGCACGAATGAAATTCATCTGCGACGCCGAGCGTTGCATCGAGTGCAACGGCTGCGTCACGGCCTGCAAGCAGGAGAACGAGGTGCCCTGGGGCGTGAACCGGCGCCGCGTCGTGACGCTGAACGACGGCGTGCCGGGCGAGCGCAGCATCTCGGTGGCCTGCATGCACTGCTCCGACGCGCCCTGCATGGCGGTCTGCCCGGTCGACTGCTTCTACCGCACCCCAGAGGGCGTGGTGCTGCACGACAAGGACATCTGCATCGGCTGCGGCTACTGCTCGTACGCCTGCCCGTTCGGCGCACCGCAGTTCCCGACCAACGGCACCTTCGGCCTGCGCGGCAAGATGGACAAGTGCACCTTCTGCGCCGGGGGGCCCGAGGCCAACGGCAGCCAGGCCGAGTTCGAGAAGTACGGCCGCAACCGCCTCGCCGAAGGCAAGCTTCCCGCGTGCGCGGAGATGTGCTCGACCAAGGCGCTGCTCGGCGGCGACGGCGACGTGGTCGCCGACATCTTCCGCACCCGCGTTCTCAACCGGGGCAAGGGCAGCGAGGTCTGGGGCTGGGGCACTGCCTACGGCCGTCCGTCGCCCGGCAGCAAGCCCGGCGCGGCACCCGCGGAGCCGAAGAAGTCATGAGCCGCGTCCTCGCCGGGCTGTCCTCATCGCTCGTCGCGCTCCTTCTTGCCGGCTGCGGCGAGAGCGTGCAGACGATCCCCGTCGCCGGCGACAAGAAAGCCGATGCGCGCAGCTTTCAGATCACGGACAACGGCTACATCGCGCCGGGCTGGACGCCGGGAAATGAGAGCAGCTGGGATTCCCAGCTGAAGAAGCGGGCGCAGGCGCAGAACGATTTCGCGCCGCGCCAGTAGCGACTCTGGAGATCGCATGCGAAGCATGATTCGGCACGGGCTGGTGGGAGCGGCCCTCGCCGCGGCGATGTGCGCGTCGGTCGTGGCCCAGACTGGCAGCGCGCCGGCAGCTCCGGGTGCTGCTCCGGTCGCACCGGTCGCCACGCCGGCCCCGCCCATGGCCGATGGCGTACCCGATGCCGCCGCCCGGGCGGCCGTCCCGCCCGACCCGCAGGCCACCGACTCGAACGCCGTGCGGGCCCGCACCCAGCCCGGCAACAACGCGCCCTTCTGGCGTGGCGTCCGCGACTCGGCGCAAGCTCCGGGAACGGTCAACAACTGGCAGCGGGGCGAGCCCGGGGTCCTGGTCCAGAAGATGACCCAGTACCCGGGCACCCGCGTCACGACATCCGGCGAGGCGTGGCGGCAGATCCGCAACTGGTGGATCATTCCTTACGGCGGCGCGCTGCTCGTCATCGCCGTGCTGGCGATGGGGCTCTACTACTTCGCCAAAGGGCCGATGGGCGGCCACGAGCCGAACACGGGGCGGCTCATCGAGCGCTTCACCTACGTCGAGCGCGCTTCCCACTGGGTCAACGCGATCGCCTTCGTCGTCCTCGCCGTCTCCGGCATCGTGATGGCCTTCGGCAAGTTCTTCCTCCTGCCGTTGATGGGGGGCCTGCTGTTCGGCTGGCTGACCTGGGCCCTGAAGACCGCGCACAACTTCGCCGGGCCGCTGTTCGCCGTGTCGATGATCGTGCTCATCGTGACCTTCATCGGCAGCAACTGGCCGAGCCGCGCCGACTGGGCCTGGCTCAAGCGCGGCGGTGGCCTGTTCGGCGGCCACGAGCCTCCCTCGCACCGCTTCAACGCCGGCGAGAAGACCGTCTTCTGGCTCGGCGTCGTCATCCTGGGCAGCATCGTCGTCGTGTCGGGCCTCGTGCTCGACCAGCTCATCCCCGGCCTGGCGTACGTGCGCGAGGACATGCAGGTGGCCCACATCGTGCATGCGGTCAGCGCCGTGCTCATCATGGTCGTCTTCCTCGGCCACATCTACCTCGGCACGATCGGCATGCGCGGCTCGTACCAGGCCATGAAGACGGGCTATGTCGACGAGGGCTGGGCCCGCGAGCACCACGCCCTCTGGTACGACGACATCCAAGCCGGCAAGATCCCTGCCCAGCGCAGCGCACCGCGGCGCCCGGTCGAGCAGCCAGCGTCCTGATCGGAAGGAAAGCCATGCGTCACGCGTTCAGTCTCGCTCTCGTCCCGGCGCTGCTCGCGGCCGGCCTCGCCCTGCCGGCATCGGCCAAGCTGCCGCCGCTGAGCGACGAGGCCAAGGCCAAGGCAGCCGAGGCGGCCGCCCGCACGGCATGGACCGACAAGGTCGGTGCCTACAAGATGTGCCTGTCGATGGATCGCGCCGCCGAGGTGTATCGGACCAGCTCGAAATCCATAGGCAAGGACGCGCCCGCCCCGGTGGCCATGCCGCCTTGCGCCGACCCCGGCCCGTTCGTGCCGATCACGCCGCAGGCAGCCAAGCCGCTGGAGGCCTCGGGCGCGCACTCGCCTCCCGGCAACGCGGTCTCGCCCCCCAGCAACAACGCCACGTCCTCGGAAATCACGGGACCGCGCAAATAGCCGCTCCTGCCCTTCGCCTCACCTCCGCCAGCGCCCCACTGACCCGGCAGATCGGCGTCCGCGACGAATTCGGAGCCGAGCGCAGCATCTCGATTCCTGCCGAGCGCGCGCTGACGGTGTTCGTCGACAAGCGCGAGCTCGTGACCCTGATGACGCTCGGCGCCGCGCCCGAGCTCCTGGTCCTGGGCTACCTTCGCAACCAGCGCCTGGTCGACGGCATCGCCGACCTCGACTCGATCACCGTCGACTGGGACGTCAACGCCGCGGCGGTGCAGACGCGTGCCGGCATCGAGCGCTTCGACGAGAAGACGGCCAGGCGCGTCGTCACCACCGGCTGCGGCCAGGGCACCATGTTCGGCGACCTCATGGGCGACCTCGACCAGGTCCGCCTGCCGCCGGTGACCGAGCCTTCCGCGCGGCTGAGCCAGGCCGCGCTCTACGGCCTGCTCGACGCCATCCGGCGCCAGGAGAGCACCTACAAGTCGGCCGGCTCGGTGCACGGCTGCGCGCTCTTTCGCCAGGGCGAGCTGCTCACCTTCGTCGAGGACGTCGGCCGCCACAACGCCATCGACACCATCGCCGGGTGGATGTGGCTGCACGGGGTCGACGGCGCCGACAAGATCTTCTACACGACCGGTCGCCTGACCAGCGAGATGGTCATCAAGTCGGCGCAGATGGGCGTGCCCATCATCGTCTCGCGCAGCGGAATCACGCAGATGGGCCACGAGGTGGCGACCCGACTCGGCCTGGCCTTGTTCGGGCGCGCCACGAACCGCCATTTCCTCTGCTACTGCGGCTTCGAGCGCTTCGATGCACAGCCCGAGCCGGCCCGCGGCTGAGCCGCGGACGAGCGGGGACGCCGCCTGGCGCGCGATCCTCGAGCAGGCCAGCGAGCGTTACCGCGGCACCGATGCGCACGCCCTGCGCTTTGCGAGGGCCAAGCTGGGCCACGACCGCGTCTTCCGGCACGTCCTGGAGAAGGGCCTGGTCCCCGCCGGCGCCCACGTCGTCGATGCCGGCTGCGGCCAGGGGCTCTTCGCCAGCTTGCTGCGCGCTGCCGATGCCAGGGCCCGCACCGGCGGGTGGCCGGCGGCCTGGGCGGCGGCGCCGGTGGACGCGCACGTGACCGGCATCGACCTGCTCGACGCCGACCTCGCCCGCGCCCGCGCCGCCGTGGCCGACGGCGCCACCTTCGTGCATGCCGACATGCGCCGCTTCGACTTCCCGGCCTGCGACCGGGTCGCCTTCTTCGACACGCTGCATTACATCGCGCCGGAGGAACAGGACGCCGTGCTGGCGAAGGCGTGCGCCGCGCTGCGTCCCGGCGGCGCCCTGATCCTGCGCGTCCACGACGCCAGCGCCGGGGCGCGCTACCGATTCGGGCTCTGGGTCGATCGCGTCACCATGCTGCTGCACGGCGGCGGCTTCGGTCCACTGGCCGGCCGGCCGCTGTCCGGCTGGCGGTCGACGCTCGAGGCACTCGGGCTGAGCGTGCAATCGGCGCCGATGAACGGCCGCCCGCCCTTCGCCAACATGCTGATCGTGGCGAGCCGGCCCGGCGCCTGACGGGAAGCAGCGGCCTCAGACGAGGCCGTCGAACGGCAGCACGTCGACTTCCTCGCCGGCCTCGACGTTGCCCTGCTCGTGCCCCAGCACCACCAGGCCGTTCGCCTCGCTCATGCTGCGCAGAATCCCGGACCCCTGCGCGCCGGTGATGCGAACTTCGCTGCGGCCGTCCGGCCGCAGGCTGACGACGCCGCGCTGGTACTCGGTCCGCCCGGGGCGCTTGCGGATCGCAGCAACGCTGGCGGCACGCACCATCAGCACCGGCTCCGGCTCGGCACCGCTCATCGTCAGAAGGGCCTCGCGCACCAGCGCGTAGAACGTCACCATCACCGCCACGGGATTGCCGGGCAGGCCGAACAGCACCGCCGTGCGGCCGGCGCTCTCGATGCGGCCGATCGCCATCGGCCGGCCGGGCCGCATCGCGATGCGCCAGAAGAGCACGTCGCCGAGGCGGGCCATGACCAGCTTGGTGTGGTCGGCTTCGCCGACGCTGACACCGCCCGACGTGACCACGGCATGGGCGTCGCGCGCCGCGGCAGCGAAAGCCGCCTCCAGAGCGACGGGGTCGTCGCGGACCACGCCCAGGTCGACGAGGTCGACGCCGAGCCGCTGCAGCATGCCCCAGAGCGTGTATCGGTTGCTGTCGTAGACGCAGCCCGGCTCGAGCGCCTCGCCGACCGAGCGCAGCTCGTTGCCCGTCGAGAAGAAGGCGACGCGCAGGCGCCGGCGCACCGCCACCTCGGCATGGCCGAGCGACGCGAGCAGGCCGAGGTCGGCCGGGCGCAGGCGCCGGCCCGCCGTCAGCGCCGCCGCGCCGCGGGCGATGTCCTCGCCGGCCAGGCGGCGGTTGTCCCCCGGCTGCACGATGCGGGGCGGGATGCGGACGCGGTCGCCTTCGGCCTTCACGAATTCCTGCGGCACGACCGTGTCCAGGCCGGCCGGCATGACGGCACCGGTCATGATGCGGACGCACTGGCCCGCGCCGACGTTGCCCTCGAAGCGGCCGCCCGCGAAGCCGGCGCCGGCCACCTGCAGGACGGTCTCGGCATCGGCGGCGAGCTCGGCTCCGCGCAAGGCATAGCCGTCCATCGCCGAGTTGTCCTGCGCCGGCACGTCGATGGCGGAGATCGCGTCGCGGGCGAGGACGCGGCCGAGGGCCGAGCGCAAGGCGAGCATCTCGGTCGACTGCACCCGCGGCACCAGCTGGTCGATGAACGCCTTCGCCTGCGCGACCGGCAGCGCCTGCGGGTCGTAGCCGGCGATGCAGGAGGCGATCTCCTGCAGCGAGCGAGGCGCCGCGTCAGGCATCGCGCTGCAGCTGCTGGAGCTCGGCCGGGGTGTTGGCGTTGGCGAAGGCGTGCACGTCGTCGAACGCCACGGTGGCCGTGCGCAGCGTCGCGGTCCAGGCGTCGATCTTGCGCCGGCCGCCGGTGGTGAAGCGGACCAGGCTTTCGAGAACGTCCGTGTGCATCAGGCAGAACACCGGCTGCAGGCGCAACTCGCCGGCCTCGCGCGTCGCCGCCATCGCGACCTCCGCGTTCTCGGCCAGGAGCGCGTCGCCGAGGCGGGCGACGAGGTCCTCGGGAAAGAGGGGCGAGTCGCAGGGCACGGTCACGAGGTAGGGTGTCTCGCAGCGCTCGATCCCGGCCAGGAAGCCGGCCAGCGGCCCGGGGTAGTCGGGCAGGGCATCGGGCCACACCGGCACGCCCATCGACTCGTAGGCGGCAAGGTTGCGGTTGGCATTGATCATGATCTCGCCGACCTGCGGCGCCAGGCGCAGGAGGGCATGCATCGCCAGCGGCATGCCGCGATGGATCTGCAAGCCCTTGTCGATGCCGCCCATGCGGCTGCCGCGGCCGCCGGCCAGGATCAGGCCGGTGATCTCGTCCCTGTCGATCATTCGTTCACGCTGCTCTTCGCTGCCGAGAATAGCTCACGGCCAACCGCCGGCGAGCGGCGCGGGCGCCGCGGTCAGCGCCGCGGCCGGCGGTAGCGCCACCACGGCAGAACCTCGGTCAGCGACAGCACCTCGCCGCTGCGCAGCGGTTCGTAGCCGGGCAGGGCGAGCAGGGCCGCCCGCCACTCGGGCGAGCCGAGTGCCTCGCGCAGGCTCGCGACCGGCGCGCTGTCGAGGTGTTCGGCCAGCGTCGCCAGGTAGTAGCCCTCGCGCGCGAGCGGGATGAAGTCGAGACCCAGGGCCCGCGCCGCCGCCTCGATGCCGAAGGCGGCGTCGGCGCTGCCGCTCGACACGCTTTGCGCGACGGCGCGGTGCGAGGGCTCGACGCGGCTGAAGCCGGCGACGCCCGCCGCGTCGATGCCGGCCGCCCCGAGCAGCTCCTCGAGGACGATCCGCGTGCCGGTGCCGCGGGCCCGGTTGACGAAGCGAAGCCCGGGCCGGCACAGGTCGCCGAGGCGGTCGATGCCCAGCGGGTTGCCGGCCGCGACCATGAGCCCCTGGATGCGCGTGGCGAAGCCGATCAGCTTGTGCCGGCCGGGCTTGAGCATCGACCGGTAGACCCTGGCGGTCGGCGTGCCGCGGGCCGCGTCCGTCAGGGCGTGGAAGCCGGCGAGCACGCAGCGGCCGTCGTTGAGCGCGGCCAGGGCGGCGACGCTGCCGATGAACTGCAGGTCGAGGTGGAGCGCCTGCCGAGCCGCGACCCAGTCGCGCAGCAGCGGCAGGGCCTCGTCGTGGCTGGCCGCCATGGGAACCACTGCGACGCTGGCGTCGAAGGCGAGCGCGAACGCGCGCTCGAGCTCGCCGCGCAGGGCCGCGAGCTGCGGAGCGAGCCGGGCCTGCGCCTGCCGCTCGGCCCACAGCAGCCGCGACCCGAAGGCGCTCAGGCGCGCCGGCTGGCCCTTGGACCAGACCAGCAGCGGTTGCCCGAGCTCGCCTTCCCAGCGCTTCAGCTCGCCCCAGACGTGGCGATACGAAAGGCTTGCCGCGCGTGCTGCCGCCGAGATCGAGCCGCTGCGATGGATCGCCTCGAGCAGGTCCATCAGAGGGTGGCTCAGCTCACGGCCGCGTCCGGCCGCCTGTCGGGTCAGCGTGTAGGTGAGGTCGACCCTATGCATGTGCGTTCATATCGACCCGTGCGGCCCGGACACCCAGAATGCCGGCCGATGAAAGTCTGGCCATGAGCGCAGTGGCGGAAGGATTCACGACCGCGCTCCGTCTCATTGTCCATGCCGACCCGGCGCTGGTCCGGACGGTCCGGCTGTCCCTCGCCGTCAGCGGCAGTGCCTGCATCCTGGCCGCCGGCATCGGCCTGGCCGCCGGCGCATGGCTCGCCGTGGCTCGCTTCGCCGGCAAGCGCATCGTCCTGGTCGGGCTCGACACCCTGCTCGCGCTGCCCTCGGTGGTCGTCGGTCTGACCGTTTACCTGCTGCTGTCGCGCAGCGGCCCGCTCGGTTCGTGGGGCCTGCTGTTCACCCCGGCAGCGATGGTCATGGCCCAGACCATCCTCGTCCTGCCGATCGTCGCGGCGCTGGCGCGCCAGGTCGTCGCCGATGCGCTTCGCGACGGCGGCGAGCAGCTGCAGTCGATGGGCGCCGGGCCGCTGCTGCGCGCCGGGCTCCTGCTGTGGCACGAGCGCTGGGCCGTCGCCACCCTGATGCTCGTGGCCTTCGGCCGTGCCATCGCCGAGGTCGGCGCGGTGATGATCGTCGGCGGCAACATCGACGGCCTGACGCGGGTGATGACAACGGCCATCGCGCTCGAGACGAGCAAGGGCGACCTGCCGCTCGCGCTCGGCCTCGGCATCGTCCTGCTCGCTGTCGTGGCCTCTCTCAACATCGCCATCGCCCTGCTGCGCCGCGGCGGCCGGGGGCCGCGCCAGGAGCCGGCGTGAACGACAACGGCGGCACGCTGGTCGCGGTGCGCGACGCCTCGGTGTCGTTCGCCGGCGTGGCGGCGGTGCGGGCGGCGACGCTGGGCGTCGAAGCAGGCGAGGTGGTCGCGGTGATCGGCGCCAACGGCTCCGGGAAGACGACGCTGCTGCGCCTGCTTCACGGCACCGTCGCGCACAGCGGCGAGCGGCGGCTGTCGCGGCCGTCGCTCACGCAGGCGATGGTCTTCCAGCGGCCGTTCCTGCTGCGCCTGTCGGTCTGGAACAACCTGCGCGTGGCGCTGTGGCTCGCGCACCGGCGCATGGCGCCGGCGTTGCGCCGCGCGCGTGCCCGAGCGGCGCTGGTCCGGGTCGGCCTGCTGCCTTTGGGGGTTCGTCCGGCGCGCCTGCTCTCCGGCGGCGAGCAGCAGCGCCTGGCGCTGGCCCGTGGCTGGGCAGTCCGCCCCGACATCCTGTTCCTCGACGAGCCGACGGCCAACCTCGATCCGTCGGCGAAGAAGGAAGTCGAGGCGCTGCTCGCGACCTTCGCTGCCGACGGCATGACGCTCGTCATGAGCACGCACAACCTCGGCCAGGCCAGGCGGCTCGCGACTCGCATCGTCTACATGGACGAGGGCCGCATCGCGGCCGACCTGCCGACGGCGGAGTTCTTCGGCACCGGCGCGGAAGGCCGGGCCCGACGGTTCCTGAAGGGGGAGCTCGCTTGGTCCTTCGACGCCTGAGCCTCCTGCTGGCCGCAGCCGTGCCGATGCTGCTCGGGCCGAGCGCCTCCGCCGAAGACCGCTTCATCACGCTGGCCTCGACGACCAGCACCGAGCAGTCGGGGCTGTTCGCGCACTTGCTGCCGGCGTTCCGGCGCGCCACCGGCATCGACGTGCGCGTGGTCGCGGTCGGCACCGGGCAGGCGCTCGACATCGCGCGGCGCGGCGACGCCGACGTGGTCCTGGTCCATGACCGGCCCGCCGAGGACAAGCTGGTCGCCGAAGGCCACGGCATCGAGCGTCGCGATGTGATGTTCAACGACTTCGTCCTCGTCGGCCCGCGCGGCGATCCTGCCGGCGTGAAGGGCCGCGACGTCGTCGCCGCCCTGGCCCGGATCGCTGCCTTGCCCGCCGCCTTCGTCTCGCGCGGCGACCGGAGCGGCACCCACGCTGCCGAGCTGCGCTACTGGCGGGCGGCAGGCGTCGAGAACCCGGCGACGCGCTTCGCCGGCTACCGCGAGTGCGGCTGCGGCATGGGGCCGGCGCTCAACATCGCGTCCTCGCTGGATGCGTACTCGCTGGCCGACCGGGGCACCTGGCTCGGCTTCAGGAACCGCGGCGGCCTGGCGGTCTTGGTCGAGGGCGATTCGCGCCTCTTCAACGCGTACGGGGTGATCGTCGTCAACCCGGCCCGGCATCCGCATGCGAAGGCGGCGCTGGCGCGCGCGTTCGCCGACTGGATCGTCTCGCCGGGAGGCCAGGCCACGATCGCCGGGCACCGGATCGGCGGCGAGCAGCTCTTCTTTCCGAACGCCGCACGCTGACCCTACACCGGATCGGGCAGCGGCAGGTTGACGAGCAGGTTCTGCGCCTTGACGCGCACGGCCTGCTCGGCGTTCATGGCCAGGCCGAGGTAGACCGGCTTGCCGGCGAGGTCGGCACGCATGTCGGCCGGGTCGGTGAAGTCGAGGCGGAACAGGCCGACGATCCGGTGCAGGCGCGTCTCGTCGACCACCGTGCCGAGATAAAGGTCGTTGAGCAGCGCCGTCGCTTCGACGTCGAGCCCGATGTGCCAGGCCCAGGCGGGATCGTCGATGCGCTGCACCGGCCGGATCGTCGTGCCTACACCCAGGAAGTGCGCGATCCAGCGCTGCAGCACGCGGGCCAGCGCGGCGAGCCCGGACTGCGTGCGCGCCAGGGTGAACGTCAGGCCGTGGCCCACTTCGGACGTGACCTCGTGCGTGAGGTCGAGGACGAAGGCTCGTTCGCGCCCGTCGTCGCCCGGCTCCGGCGCGTTGTCGAGGTTGAGCACCGGCAGCGACGCGGCCGACGCGGCCGGGTCGGTCGGCGCGCGCAGGCTGCCCACCAGATCGAAGGCCGGCTCGCCGAGGCTGTCGAGGACTTCTCGGTCGGCGGCGAGGACGCGGCCAGCGCTGAACGTGATGCGCTGCACCCGGTAGAGCAGCTGCGCCGCGCGGCGCTCGAAGGGGTCCGCGCCAGCGTCGACGAGGCGGCGGACGATCGCCTCGATCGTGCGGTCGACGAACACCGGCGGCACCGTGACTCGACCGCTGCGGACCAGGGCGAGGTAAAACGCCTCGAGCGTGCCGGCCGCCAGCAAGGCGTCGCGGAAGTCCAGGAACATCGTGTAGTTGGCGCGGACGTCCTCGTCGTCGATGGCGTCCAGGAGCGGCGGCTCGACGGCGCGCCGCGGCGCCTCGCGCAGCGCTTCGTGCAGGCGCCGCTCCGCGGCCGAGGACTCGCCGACGATGGCCAGCTCCGGCAGGGCGAGGAAGGAGCTCAGGAAGGCATCGCCGGGAGGGGTCCAGCGCCCGGCGCTGTCGGCGTCGCCGCGCAAGGGGCTGGGGGGCGGGGCTTCGTCCATGGCCTGCCGATTATTTGCGCTTGCCCCGGCGGCGAAGGCGTCGCTTTCCCGCGCATAGACTCGGGCGATGAACGTCATCGGCTTCTGCGGCTACTCCGGATCGGGCAAGACGACCCTGATCGAGCAGCTCATCGTCCGCATGCGCCTGGCCGGCCAGCGCGTGTCCGTCGTCAAGCACGCCCACCACGACTTCGACATCGACCGCGAAGGCAAGGACTCGTGGCGACACCGGCAGGCCGGCGCCTTCGAGGTCGTCATCGCTTCCGACCGTCGGCTGGCCAAGATGCGCGAGTACGAGGTGCACGCGGCACCGACCGTGCACCAGCTCATCGCCGAGCTGAGCGACTGCGACTGGGTCCTCGTCGAAGGCTTCAAGCACGCGGCGCTGCCGAAGATCGAGGTCTGGCGCGCCGCGGCGGAAAAGCCGGCGCAGTATCTCGGTGACCCGTTCGTCATCGCGCTCGCCACCGACAGCGGCGACCGCCTGCCGGCGCCGACCGGGCTGCCGGTGCTCGACCTCAACCACGCCGACGAGATCGCCGACTTCGTTCTCGCCTCGGCGGGGCGCTGCGAGTACCTGCCGCCGCTCGATGCATCCCGGCCGCTCGGGGCCTCGGGCTGACGGAGGGCTGGCTCAGGCGATGCGGGCGAGGTCGCGCATCACCGTCGGTCCGACCCGGCGCTCGATCTCGGCCTGGAGCGGCCGGTTCCAGCCGAACAGGAACATCGCTTCGGCGACGACGAACATCGGGCCGACGAGCAGGCCGACGATGTCGTCGACGAAGGCCGGCTTCCTGCCTTCGTACCAGTGGCCGATGAACTGGATCACCCAGCCGACGACGAAGAAGCCGAGGGCCCAGGCTAGCCAGACCGGCAGGCTCGCATCCGCGACCCGGTGGCCCAGCCAGAGCAGGGCGCCAACGACCGCGCTGACGGCGAGGCCGAGCACGGCGTCGCCGCGGGTCAGGTACCAGGAGGCGACCATCACGAAGACGATCCAGCCGAGCGTCACGCTCAGCGAGCCGGCGGTGACGACGACGGGGCGCGCCAGCAGCACGCCGACGCCGAACACGATCATCGGCACGCCGATGAAGTGGCTGACGATGTTGCGCCGGTCGCGGTGGTATTCCGCGTACTGAGCAAGAAGATCGGTAGCAGTGCGCATGGCGTGGCCTCGATGCGGCAATGGCCGATCCTAGGACAAGTCGGCCGACCCTTCTGCCGCTCGGCCGGCGCAACGCCGGAACGCGGGGGGGCCGCTCCCTACAATCGCCGCTCCCTCATTCGGATCCTTCATGACCATCAAGAGCGACAAGTGGATCCGCCGCATGGCCGAGGCGCACGGCATGATCGAGCCCTTCGAGCCGGGCCAGGTCCGGCAGGACGCCGAAGGCCGGCGCATCGTCAGCTACGGCACCTCGAGCTACGGCTACGACATCCGGTGCGCGCCGGAATTCAAGGTCTTCACGAACATCTTCTCGACCGTCGTCGACCCGAAGAACTTCGACGAGAAGAGCTTCGTCGACATCAACGCCGACGTCTGCGTCATTCCGCCGAACAGCTTCGCCCTGGCCCGCACGCTCGAGTACTTCCGGATCCCGCGCAACGTCCTGACGATCTGCCTCGGCAAGAGCACCTACGCCCGCTGCGGGATCATCGTCAACGTGACGCCGTTCGAGCCCGAGTGGGAGGGCTACGTGACGCTCGAGTTCAGCAACACGACGCCGCTGCCGGCCAAGATCTACGCCGGCGAGGGCTGCGCCCAGGTGATCTTCTTCGAGAGCGACGAGGTCTGCGAGACGAGCTACAAGGACCGCGGCGGCAAGTACCAGGGCCAGCAGGGCGTGACGCTGCCCAAGACCTGACAGCCGGGCAGCCTCTCGGCCGACAGGCCGTGGCGCAGGCGGGTCCTACCATCCTTTCGAGTCAGCACGGGGAGACAGCGATGCGCATGGACGGCCAGGAAGGCAGCAGCAACGTCGAGGACGTTCGTGGCATGCGCGGCGGCGGTGGCGGCGGTTTCGGCGGCATCGGCGGCCGCAGCGTCGGCATCGGCGGCGTCGCGCTGGCGGTCATCGCCGGATGGATCTTCGGGATCAATCCGCTGACGATTCTCGGCATGATGGACGGCGGCGGGGGCGGCCAGGTCACGCAGCAGCAGCAGCAGCGGGGTCCGGCGCCGGCGCCGGCGGCGACCGATGCGCCGGCCCAGTTCGTGTCGCAGGTCCTGCGCAGCACCGAGGTCGTCTGGACCGACATCTTCCGCGAGAACGGGCGCACCTACACGCCGCCGAAGCTCGTCCTGTTCAAGGACGTGTGGCAGACCGGCTGCGGCGCCGGCCAGGCAGCGATGGGGCCCTTCTACTGCCCGGCCGACCAGAAGGTCTACATCGATCTGCGCTTCTACGACGTGATGGAGCGCAAGCTCGGCGCCAAGGGCGACTTCGCCCAGGCCTACGTCATCGCGCACGAGGTTGCGCACCACGTGCAGAACCAGCTCGGCGTGATGCAGCGCGCCGACGCCCTGCGCGCGCGCGGCGGCGAAGCGCAGGCCAATGCGGTCAGCGTCCGCGTCGAGCTGCAGGCCGACTGCTTCGCCGGGGTCTGGGCCGCCCGCTCGCAGAAGGCCAACGGCTGGCGCCTCGAGCCCGGCGACATCGAGGAGGGCCTGAACGCCGCCTCGCAGATCGGCGACGACACGCTGCAGCGCAAGTCGCAGGGGACGGTGGTGCCCGAAAGCTTCACGCACGGCACGAGCGCGCAGCGGGTCAGCTGGTTCCGGCGCGGCCTCGACACCGGCGACGCCGCGCGCTGCGACACCTTCCAGGCCAAGGACGGCTGACCTCGGCCATGTGAGCGGCGGTGGGAGTTGCCTGCGTGGCGGCCGGCGCGCGCCCCCTCGCGCTGGGCTGCGGCCTCAGTACGTGCCCGGCAGCAGGATCCGGTGGTCGACGTGCTGGATGTCGGTGTGGCCGCAGAAAGCCATCGTCAGCTCGAGCTCGCGGGCGATGATCTGGAGCGCCTTGGTTACGCCCGCTTCGCCCATCGCGCCCAGGCCATAGACGAACGAGCGGCCGATCAGCGTGCCGCGTGCGCCGAGGGCCCAGGCCTTGAGGACGTCCTGCCCCGAGCGGATGCCGCCGTCCATCCAGACCTCGATCCGCGAGCCGACCGCCTGCGCGATCGACGGCAGGGCGCTGATCGACGACGGCGCGCCGTCGAGCTGGCGCCCGCCGTGGTTGGAGACGACGATGGCGTCCGCGCCGCTGTCGACGGCCAGGCGCGCGTCCTCGACGTCGAGGATGCCCTTCAGCACGAGCTTGCCGCCCCATAGCTTCTTGACCCACTCCACGTCGGCCCAGCTAAGGCGTGGATCGAACTGCTCGGCGGTCCAGGCGCCCAGCGAGGACATGTCGCCGACGCCGGTGGCGTGGCCGACGATGTTGCCGAAGCTGCGCCGCTTCGTGCCCAGCATGCCCAGGCACCAGTGCGGCTTGGTCGCCAGGTTGATGAGGTTGGCGAGCGTGGGCTTGGGCGGCGCGGTGAGGCCGTTCTTCAGGTCCTTGTGGCGCTGGCCGAGGATCTGCAGGTCCAGCGTCAGCACCAGGGCGCTGCACTTCGCGGCGCGGGCCCGCTCGATGAGCCGCTCCATGAAGGGCCGGTCGCGCAGCATGTAGGGCTGGAACCAGAACGGCTTGGTCGTGTTGGCGGCGACGTCCTCGATCGAGCAGATGCTCATCATGCTGAGCGTGAAGGGAACGCCGAACTTCTCGGCCGCGCGCGCGGCGAGGATCTCGCCGTCGGCGTGCTGCATGCCGGTCAGGCCGACCGGCGCCAGGGCCACGGGCATGGCCACGTCGATGCCGACCATGCGGCTGCGGATGCTGCGCGTCTCCATGTCGACGGCGATCCGCTGGCGCAGCTTGATCGGCTGGAAGTCCGCCTCGTTGGCGCGGTACGTGCTCTCGGTCCACGAGCCCGAGTCGGCGTAGTCGTAGAACATCCGCGGCACGCGC
>NZ_JANODC010000325.1:0-5281 GCF_031412495.1 Rhizobacter sp.
CGACGGCGCCGCCGAAGCGCGTCTGCGCGTTGCTGTTGACGACCAGGGCGCGCGCCGCGCCGGTGGAGTCCACGGCGGCGTCGTAGTCGACGTCGCCGCCGGCACCGAGGCCGGCGCTGCCGCCGCCGCTGTTCAGGGTCACCGTGGCGGCGTTGAGCAGGACCGGCGCCTGGATCCGGATCGCGGCGCCGGCGCCGGCCGCACCGGCACCGGAGCGGTTGCCGCCGGCGGCGGTGAGGTTGCCGGCGAGCGTGATGGTGCCGCCGCTGCCGAGGTCGATCGCCCCGGCCGTGCCGCCGGCGGCGTCGCCGCCGCTGCCGCCGCTGCCGCCGCTGCTGGTGATGGCGACGGCCGAGAAGGCGCCGCCGGAGGCCACCGAGACGCTGCCGCCGTCGCCGCCGGGCGAGGCGCTGCCGTTGCCGCTGCTGCCGGTGGCGGTGAGGGTGGGCAGCGGCGCCAGCGTGCTGCCGGCGAGCGCGATGTCGCCGGCGCGGCTGCCCGGCGCGCCGACGGCGGCGCTGCCGCCGGACGACGCGATCGCGCCGGTGACGGTGAGGGCGCCGCTGCTCGCCGTCGCGGTGATGGCACCGCCCGGTGCGTTGGCGCCGCCGGTCGTCGTCAGGGTGGTGGCGCTGACCGTCGTTCCCTCGAGAAGCAGAGTGCCGGCGCTGCCGCCTGCGCCCGTCCCGGCGCCGGCACCGGCCGCTGCCGCAACGGCGACGGTGACGAGCGTTCCCGCGGTCGCTGCCGTGCCGTCGCTGCCGGTCAGGCGAACGAGGCCGGCGCTGCCGCCGGTCTGGCCGGCAACCACCGCCGCGCCGCCGCTGGCGGTGAGGGCGCCGGCGTTGAGGGTCCGGTTCGCGCCATGCACGGTGAGGTTGCCGGCGTTGCGGCCGCTCGCCGCGGTGCCCGCGTTGAGGGCGCCGCCGCTGCCGTTGACGGCCCCGGTGACGGTGACGTTGCCGGCCGAGACCAGGTCGACGTCGCCGCCGTGGCCGCCGGCCTGGCCGCTGACGTTGATGGCCCCGGCCTGCAGCAGGGCGGCGGCGTTCTGCGTCACCGTGACGCTGCCGGCCGCCGCGCTCGTCGTGGCGCCGCGGGCGGCGCCGGTGCGCGCGGTCAGGGCGCCGGTCGTGAGGGTGCCGGCGGCGCCGCCCTGCGTGATCGCAATCGCAGCGGACGCGCCGCCGCCGGCCGTCGTGCCACCGGCGTTGCCGCCGCTCGCCGCGACGCTGTCGATCGACAGCATGCCGGCACTGCCCACCGTGACGCTGCCGGCGTCGCTGCCGGCCGCGCCCGTGCCGGCGCCGCCGCTGCCGCCGTTGGCAGCCAGCGCGGCGGCGGTCAGCGCCGCGCCGCTGGAGCGCAGGGAGATCGCGCCGGCGCGGCCACCGATCGCGCCGGCATTGCCGTTGCCGCCGCTGCTGGTGACGCCGGTGACGGCCACCGCACCGACCGCGTCGACGCCGATCGAGCCGCCGTCGCCGTTCGCGTTGCCTTGCGTCGACAGCTCCAGCGTCTGCACCGCGCCGGCGGTGTTGACGATGGCCAGGCTGCCGGCCGTGCCGCCCGGGCCGGTGCCGCTCGCCGCGCCGACGCGGGCCGTCACCGCACCGGTGACCACGTTGCCGGCGCCGCTGTTGGCGATGGCGATCGAGCCGGCGTTGCCGCCGGCCATGTTCGTGCCGGCGGCGTTGCCGCCGCTGGCCAGGAGCGCCCCGGTGCTGGTTCCCGCCGTGGAGGTGATCTGCACCGTGCCGCCGGCGCCGCCGGCGCCCGAGGTGCTGGCGCTGCTGCCCGAAGCAGTGATGGCGGCAGTGCCGACCGAGCTGCCGCCGATCGTGACCGCGCCTGCATTTCGACCCGGCGCGCTGCCGCTGGCCGTGCCCCCGGACGCGACGAGGGCGGCGCCGAGCGCGACCGTGCCGGTGGCGGCGATCGAGAGCGCGCCGCCGTTCTGGTTGGCGGCGCCGGTCGTGGTCAGCGTGGCCGTCGCCGAGCTGCTGACGTTGACGCCGGACACCGCGATGCCGGCGCGGGCCAGGACGGCGGCGTTGATCGCCACGTTGCCGCTGCCGTTGCCGTCCTGGTCGGCGATCAGGCGCAGGGCGCCGGCGCCGCTGCCGCCGCCGCTGTTGATGGCGGCGCTGACGGTGATGGCGTTGTGCGCGCGCAGCTCCAGCGTGTTGGCGCTCGCCCACGACACCGTGTTGTTGACGCTGATGTTGCCGGCGCTGCCGAAGCCGCTGCTGGTGTCGACGACCACGTTGCTGGTGGCGAGCGCGTTCTGCAGCGTCGTCGTGTTCAGGGTCGACGTCGCCGCCGTGCCGGTGAAGGGCGTCGCCGTCGTCACGCTGGCGTTGGGGCCGGTCGAGATGACGATGTCGGTCGGGTCGAGGAGCAGGGTGCCGGTCTTGCCGCGGGCCGCGGTGGTGTCGACGCTGCCGCGGAAATCGAGCGTCCTGCGGCCCGAGACCTCGACGAAGCCGCCGTCGCCCGCCGTCGCGCCACCGCGTGCCGAGGCGCTGCCGGCGAAGCTCGTCGCGTCGTCGGCCCAGACCACGACCCGGCCGCCGTCGCCGATGCTGCCGGCGTCGGCACGCAGTGCCGTCGCCGCGCCGACCGAGCTGGTCTCGGCGTTGCGAAGCGGGCGCACGCCTCCGGTGGCGGCGGCGATGCCGCGGGCGTCGCCGCCGACCAGGATCTCGCCGCCGCCGCGCGCGCCGGAGGCGTCGACGCGTGCCTGCGGCAGGTCGACCCGGCGGCCGAGGATGTGGATCGAGCCGCCGCGGCCGTCCCTCGACTTGGCCTCGATCCGGCCCGATGCCGACACGCTGCCGCCGTCAGCGTCGATGTCGATGCGGCCGGCCTGCTCGCCGCTGGCGGTGCTGGCGCTGCCGGCGCCGAGCTCGATGCGCCCGGCACGCAGCACGATCTCGCCGCCGGCGCCACGCTCGGCCCGGTCGGCGCTGACTGTGCCCTCGTAGCGGATCAGGCCGGCGTGGATGCCGATGCGGCCGCCGCGAGCGAGGAGCTCGCCGACGTTGACGACCTCGCCCGGCCGGCCGCCGACGCTGACGCGCAGGTCCGGGTTGGCGGTGTCGGCGAGCTGCACGGTCTGCCCGGCGGCCAGGACGATCTCGCCGCCCGGCGCGCTGACCACGCCGCCGTTCTCGATCCGGGCCGCGACCAGCACCACCTGGCCGCCGCTGGCGGTGCGGATTGCGCCGAGCTGCGTCAGCGCCCCGGCGCCGCCGGGGCTGGCCGCGAAGCGGAGCCGGCCGGCGAGGAAGTCGGCGTCGCCGAGGTCGAGCGTCGACGCGACGAGTCCCCCGACGTCGACGCGCGCGCCGGCGCCGAAGACGATGCCGTTCGGATTGACGAGGAAGACGCGCCCGTTCGACTGCAGGCGGCCGAGCAGCAGCGACGGGTCCTGCCCGGTGACGCGGTTGAGGACGCTGCTTCTCGCGCTCTGCTGGATGAAGCGGGTCAGCTCGTCGGCCCCGATCGAGAAGCCCTGCCAGTGGATGATCGTGCCGGGCGTGGGAGTGATCGTCAGCGTCTTGCCGGCGGCGGCGATGCTCGCCTGGCCGGAGACGACGGAGGCACCGCTCGGGTTGGCAAGGAGCGGTGCCGCCGCCAGGGCGATGGCCATGGCGATGGCCAGCCGCGTCGGCAGCGGGCCGGAACTCCGGCGCAGGGGCGAGGGCCGTGGCCTCATGGATAGGCTTTCATGGGCGGACGTGGACGGCCGCCGGGCCGGGTCTGGCCCCGCGCCTGCGCGCGTCGGCCTCTGCCGGGAATTGTCGGAGGCGTGTCCCCCGGCCCCCGGATTCGGGCGTGCGCCTTGCACGAGGAAGCCATCCGCTGCAGTGACCGATCACACGGTTCAGGCTTGCAGCGACGTGCGGGCCGTGCCTTGCCTGACCGGCGGTCAGGGCCGGACGAGCCGGGCGGCGCCCGCCCCGGCCAGGACCAGGTCGGCGATCACGGGGCGGTGCGGAGAGCCCTGCGCGCCGCCGGTGGTGCTGCCGGCGACGCCGATCGCGGGGCCGACCAGGACGTGATCGATGCGCAGGAACGAGAAGCGCCAGCGGAAGGCGTGTCCGTAGGTGAAGCCGAAGCCCAGCCCGGCACCGGCGTGGGCGTCGCGCAGGCCGGCCTTGAGCAGGGTGCGGACGACCAGCGACGGCGGCGGCGCGTTCAGGTCGCCGGCGACGATCGCCGGCCGCGGGCCGGCGCGCACCGCAGCGGCCAGGGCGCGCGACTGCTGCAGGCGCTCGGCCACGTTGCGCTCGAGATCCTCGACGCCGCCGTCTTCGCCGTGCAGGAGCTCGCGTCGGGTCGCGTCGAGGCCGAGCCGCGGTGTCCGCAGATGGACGTTGTAAAGGTCGACGTCGCTGCCGCCGATCGCCACCGTGCAGCGGACCCACGCCTGGCCGGCCGCACCGCTCGAAGCGAACCCGCTTGCGCAGTCGCGCAGTGGAAAGCGGCTGGCGATCACGAACTGCCCGAGGGCAAAGCGATGCCGGTCGCCGAACAGCGCGGCGACCGGCTTGCCGATGCCGCGATGCGAATCCAGCTCCTGGGCGTCCTGCACGACGACGATGTCGGGTGCATGCCGGTCGAGTTCCCGCGCCAAGGCGGCGAAGCCGTCGGGCCGCTCGCTAGCGAGAGACGCCTTGATGTTCCAGGTCATGAGCCGCACGCGCGGTCGCTCGTCAGCGGCAAGGGGCAGAGGGATCGCCAGCCCCATCGCGCCCCCGAGCACCATGGCCAGCGCGGCCAGCGCGACGATGCGCCAGCCGCGCCCCAGTGCCCATGAGCACAGCACCCCCACTGCCGCCGGCACGAGGAGGATCGGGTACGGCAGGTACTGCAGCAGGGCCAGGGGCCAGAAGCGCTCGGGCCCGAGCCGGTAACCGACCCAGACCATGCCAGCGACGGTGAAGACCGCGCCGACGACGACCCGGGCCAGGGCCGCTGCCGCGCTCAACCGTCGAGCTGGCGCTGGAACACCAGCCCGGCGTGCTCGCGCAGCGCGTGGAAGCGGATCTTCGGCCAGTTCGCCTCGATCGCGCGCAGCTCCGGCGCGTACTCGACCAGCACCGTCGGCGCGTCGACGGCGTCGTAGGCGACGCGGTGCTGGTTGGCGTCGAGGAAGCGCTGCAGCTCCTTGTCGCCGCCGTTCTCCGGCTCGCAGCTGACCCAGCGCGCGACCTGGAAGCGGCTCGGCATGACGCGGGCCTTGACTCCGTACTCGTGCTCGAGCCGGTGCGCG
>NZ_JANODC010000326.1:0-2031 GCF_031412495.1 Rhizobacter sp.
CACGATGGAAGGCGAGCACGAGGTCAACGAGGTCTGGTTCGACAACGTCGAGGTGCCGGCCGACCAGCTCATCGGCGAGGAGAACAAGGGCTGGACCTACGCCAAGCACCTGCTCGCCCACGAGCGCACCAACATCGCCGACGTGAACCGGGCCAAGCGCGAGCTGGAGCGCGTCAAGCGCATTGCCAAGGCCGAGGGCCTGTGGGACGACGGGCGCTTTCGCGACCAGATCGCGCTGCTCGAGGTCGACGTCATCGCCCTGGAGATGATGGTCCTGCGCGTGCTCTCCGCCGAGAAGAGCGGCAAGCAGAGCCTCGACGTCGCCGGCCTGCTGAAGATCCGGGGCAGCGAGATCCAGCAGCGCTACAGCGAGCTGATGATGCTGGCGGCGGGGCCGGCGGCCGTGCCCTTGCAGAAGGAAGCGATGGCAGCCGGCTGGCAGCCCGACCAGACCGGCGCCACCTTCGTCGCGCCGCTGGCCGGAACCTACTTCAACATGCGCAAGACCACGATCTACGGCGGATCGAACGAGGTGCAACGCAACATCGTCGCGCAGACGGTGCTCGGCTGACGCCTCGCACCTTCCGCGCGGTGCGCGACAGGGCTGCTCCCTTCCCCTGCCCCTTCCCTCCGAGAGGGAAGGGGTTCTAGCCAGATGAGGTAAGTGACATGGACTTCGACTTTTCCGACGACCAGGAGATGCTGCGCGACACCGTGCGCAAGTGGGTCGAGCGCGGCTACGACTTCGAGCGCCGGCGCGGCATCGTCAAGGCCGGCGGCTTCTCCCGCGAGGCCTGGAAGGAGATCGGCGACCTCGGCATCTGCGGCCTGCAGGTGCCGGAGGAGCACGGCGGCATGGGCATGGGCCCGGTCGAGGCGATGGTGATCATGGAGGAGCTCGGCCGCGGCCTCGTCGTCGAGCCCTACGCTGCGGTGGCCCTGGTCGCGCCGAGCCTGTTCCTCGCCGGCCGGGCGCCTTCGTCGGCGCTGTGGCTGCAGGGCATCGCCGAAGGACGCGAGCTCGTCGTCCTCGCGCACGAGGAGCGAGGCTCGCGCTACCGGCTGGCGCACGTCGAGACGAAGGCGGTGCAGAGCGGCGGCAACTGGCGCCTCACCGGCACCAAGATCGTCGTGCCGGCGGGCGGGGCGGCGGGCGCGTTCATCGTCTCGGCACGCGTCGGCGGCCAGCCTGGCGATGCCGACGGCGTGGCCCTGTTCCTGGTCTCGAAGGGCGAGGCCGGCACCGAGGTGCGCGCGTACCCGACGCAGGACGGCGGCGCCGCTGCCGATCTCATCCTCGACGGCGCCGAGGCGATCGAGCTGGTCCCGGCGGGTGCCGCCATGCCGGCGCTCGAGCGCGCGGTCGACATCGGCATCGCCGCCCTGTGCGCCGAGGCGGTTGGCGCGATGGACCGGCTGGTGGCGATCACGGTCGAGTACATGAACACGCGCAAGCAGTTCGGCGTGACGATCGCCAGCTTCCAGGCGCTGCGGCACCGCGTCGCCGACGTCAAGATGCAGCTCGAGCTGGCCCGCTCGATGAGCTACTTCGCCACCCTCAAGCTCGGCGAAGCGCCGGCGGCGCGGCGGCGGGCCCTGGCCCAGGCCAAGCTGCAGCTCGGCACCTCGATGCGCTTCGTCGGCCAGCAGTGCATCCAGCTGCACGGCGGCATCGGCGTCACCGACGAGTACGCCGCCAGCCACTACTTCAAGCGGCTGACGGTGATCGAGATGACCTTCGGCGACACCCTGTTCCAGCTCGGCGAGGTGTCCTCACGCATGCAGGACACCGCCGGCGTCTTCGCCTGACGCGGCCGGCGCGCGCAGCGCGCGCGCAAAACCGATGAGCACGTCGGCGAAGCGTCGCGGCTGCTCCCAGTGCAAGCGTGTCCGGTTTTGGGGAAGACCGAGAGCGTGCTGCGGCCGCATGGCAGCGGCTAGAGTGCAGACATGCTCGACACCGGCGCGCCGCCGCACGGCGGCCTCACCGACGTCGCCGGCCTGGCCGTCGGCCACTTCAGCGATCCGCGC
>NZ_JANODC010000327.1:0-14855 GCF_031412495.1 Rhizobacter sp.
GGTACCGGCGGCTGCGGCAAGACACGCCTGGCGACGCGCTACGCCTGGACCTGGCTCGGCGACTACCCCGGCGGGGGCTGGTTCTGCGACCTGTCCGAAGCGCGAGGGGTCGACGGCATCGTCAGTGCCGTGGCCCGCGGCCTCGACGTTCCGCTCGGCAAGGACGACCCCGTCCTGCAGCTCGGCAACGCCATCGCCGGCCACGGCGACTGCCTCGTCATCATCGACAACTTCGAGCAGGTCGTGCGGCACGCCGAGGCCACCCTCGGCCAATGGCTGGATCGTGCCGGCAAGGCGCGCTTCCTCGTGACCACGCGCGAGGTGCTCGGCATCGCCGGCGAGCACACGGTGGCGCTGCCGCCGCTGCCGCTGCGCGAGGCCGAGGCGCTGTTCATGCGCCGCGCCCGGGCGGCCAAGAGCGGCTTCAACCCGCCTTCGGAAGACCGGGCAGCGATCGAGAAGCTCGTCGAGATGCTCGATCGCCTGCCGCTGGCCATCGAGCTCTGCGCGGCGCGGGTGCGGCTCATGCCGCCCCGGCAGCTGCTGCAGCGCATGGGCGAGCGCTTCCGCCTGCTCAGCTCGAGCGGCGGCCGCCACGACCGGCAGGCCACGCTGCGCGCGGCGCTCGACTGGTCGTGGGACCTGCTGTCGGCCGCGGAGAAGCACGTGCTGGCGCAGCTGTCGGTCTTCGAAGGCGGCTGGTCCCTGGAGGCGGCCGAATCGGTGATCGACCTGTCCGCGATCGAGGCCGCCCCCTGGATACCCGACATCCTCCAGTCGCTCGTCGACAAGTCCCTCGTCATCCCGGGTCCGGGCAATCGCTTCACGATGCTGGTCAGCATTCAGGAGTACGCCGCGGAACGCTTGCGGCTGGAGGGAACAACGAGCGACGTCGACATCGCCCTGCGACATTGCCGGCACTTCGCCGAGCTGTCCGAGGACGGCGCGGTTCTAGACGCATGTGCCGACCTGGCCAACCTGGTGTCTGCCTGCCGCACGGCCGTCCACGGGGCGGACGGGCAGCTGGCCGTGGGCGCGTTGAGGGGCGCCTGGGCGGCCTGGCTGCTGCGCGGGCCGTATCGCGCCGCTGTCGAGCAGGCGGAACGGGTGGGCATGTTGTCTCATCTCACGCCCGCCTTGCGCGCCTGGGTGCAGTGGATCGAGGCGAGTGCGCGTCGCGCTGTTGGCGAGATCGGCAATGCGGAGATCCTGCTCGCTTCGGCCCTCGAGCTGGTCGGCGCCGGGGGCGACCAGGCGTGTCGGGCCCGGGTGCTGGTCGGCCTGGGCGCGATCTGCAGCGAGGAAGGGCGTTTGCTGCAAGCGAAAGAGTTCCTGACGGAAGCGCTTGCGATGGCGCAGGCCCTCGCGGACCGGGTGCTCGAGTGCGAGGCACGCACTTCCTTGGGCGTGGTGCTGGAGCGGACCGGGTCCATGGACGAAGCGCGGCAGCAGTACGACGCGGCGCTCGCATTGGCCCGCCGTATCGGTCATCGTCGCTGGGAAGGCGGCGTCTTGGGGAATCTCGGCGCCTGGCATGCGAGTCATGGCCGCCTCGACGAGGCTCGCCGGCACATGGAAGCGTCGCTGCTGGCCGCGATCGAGGTCGGAGACCGGCGCTGGGAGGGCAACGCGCTGTGCAACCTCGGCATGCTGCACCACATGCAGGGCCGGCTCGACGCGGCGCGTGACAGCCTCGTCCGTGCACTGCGCGTCGCGCGGGAGATCGGCTCCGAGCGGCTCGAGTGCATGACGCTCGGCAATCTCGGCCTCGTCGAGGGCAACGCCGAACGGGGCGACGAGGCACTCGCCCGGTACGGGGAAGCGATCGATCTGGCGCGACGGATCGGCGACCGGCGCGCCGAGGGGCAGTTCCTGGGCTATCTCGGGTTGCTGCAAGGCCAGCAGGGCCGCGCCAGCGAAGCGCGGTCTCACCTGGCCGCGGCGGAAGCCCTGCTCGAATCCTTGCACGACCCGGAAAGCCTGGCCATGGTGCTGGCCCAGCGGTCCGAGATGGAAGGGCTCGCAGGCGATGCCTCGATGGCACGATCGGCGGCGCGTCGCGCGATGCAAACCGCGGAGAGCCTCGGCGAGGCTCCGGAGTCCGAGCTCGGCATGCAGCTGCGGAAGATCGAGCGCTGGAGTCCCGTTGCCGACGCTGCCCATGGGCCAGGCAGCACCGCCACCAGCGATCTCGATCAGTTGACGTTGCGGATGAACGGATCCAGATCGCAGACCTGAGCGGTCGTCCGCGAGTACACCTTGATGTAGTACTCGTAAGTTTGGCTGTCGCTGTTCTTGTTGACGATCTGGTATTTCTTGCCGCCGCCGATCGCACCGTCGTGCTGGAACTGGGTTGTGCTGCCGCTCTTCAGGCGAATGCTGGTGTCCCTGAACTCATGCGTCCTTTCCACATCGCCATGGAGTTGCCACTGGATCACCACGCCGTTGTAGCCCGGCATGCGCAAGGTCGTCTGCGTTGGATCGACGAGCTTGGCCACGCAAAGCGTGCCCTCCATCGCCACCGTCACTTCCACCTTGCAGATGCCTGGCCCGCATGGGTATTCGCGGGCGTGGCCAATCGGTTGCATGGCGCACGCTGTCAGACCGACGCTGCCCAAGATCATCCAGCGCGAGACTCTTGTCAACATGCCGCTCTCCAGTCGTTGTACGGATGAGAGAAACCTGACGCCTGCGGCGAAGAGCCGAGATCAGTCGCGGTCGGCGACTGCATCACCATCGATTGTGCGCTTGGCGCCGTGATGCCGCGCCGGTCTTGTCACGCTCGCATCAGCCCGCTCGGGGCCGCGTGGCTTGCGAAGTGCTCCATCGCCGCCTGCACGCCGCTGCCGGCCAGGCGCACGCCGGCGAGCTTGAGCCCCATCTCGCAGCCGGCCAGCGTGCCGAGCAGGGTCAGGTCGTTGCTGTCGCCGAGGTGGCCGATGCGGAACATGCGGCCCTTCACCTTGCCAAGGCCGGTGCCGAGCGACAGGTCGAAGCGCTCGTGTATCAGGCGGCGCACCGCGTCGGCGTCGATGCCGGGCGGCATCATCACGCCGGTCAGCACCGGCGAGTGCCGGGCCGGGTCGGCGCACTGCGTCGGCAGGCCCCAGGCGGCGACGGCGGCGCGCACGCCGGCGGCCCAGCGATCGTGCCGGGCGAAGACCTTGTCGAGGCCCTCGCCGAGCAACATGTCGAGCGACTCGCTGAGGCCGTAGAGGAGGTTGGTGTTCGGCGTCGACGGCCAGTAGCCGTCGGCGTTCATGGCGACGATCTCCTCCCAGGCCCAGAAGGCGCGCGGCAGGGTCGCCTTCTTGGCCGCCTCGAAGGCGCGCGCCGAGATGGCGTTGAAGCCGATGCCGGGCGGGAGCATCAGGCCCTTCTGCGAGCCGCCGATGGTGACGTCGATGCCCCACTCGTCGTGGCGCAGGTCGGCCGAGCCCAGGCCCGAGATCGAGTCGACCAGCAGCAAGGCCGGGTGGCCGGCGGCGTCGATCGCCTTGCGCACCGACGCGATGTCGGAGACGACGCCGGTCGAGGTCTCGTTGTGCACGACGCAGACGGCCTTGATCTTCTTCTCGCCGTCGCGGCGCAGGCGCTCTTCGATGACGTTGGCGTCGACGCCGCGGCGCCAGTGCGGCGCATCGGGCAGCAGGGAGTCGCTGCCGCCGCCGTGCAGGAACTCGGTGGCGAGGCCGAGCCGGCGCGCCATCTTTTCCCACAGCGAGGCGAAGTGGCCGGTCTCGTACATCAGGACGAGGTCGCCCGGATTCAGCGTGTTGACGAGCGCCGCCTCCCAGGCCCCGGTGCCGGAGGCCGGATAGATGACCACCGGCTGGCGCGTCTTGAACACCTCGCGCACCTTGCCGAGCACCTGCCGGCCGAGGGCACCGAACTCGGGGCCGCGGTGATCGATCGTCGGCAGGCTGATCGCGCGCAGGATGCGGTCGGGCACCGGGCTGGGCCCGGGGATCTGCAGGAAGTGGCGGCCGGTGGGGTGGAAGTCGAGGTCGAGCATGATCGTGCCTGGTTGCAGTTCATTCTGGCATTCAAATCCCCATGGCACCTCCTTCGCCGCATCCGGCCACGACCCACGACGTCGCCCAGCAACTCGCCCGGCGCCTGCGCAGCGAGACCGAGGCCGAGGTGCTGTTCGGCGCCGACGACCGCGGCCGCTACGCCACCGACGCCTCGATCTACCAGGTGATGCCCGTCGGCGTTCTGGTGCCGACGGGCGATCGCGACGTCGCCGTCGCACTCGAGATCGCGCGCGACCTCGGCGTGGCGGTGCTGCCGCGCGGCGGCGGCTCGAGCCAGTGCGGGCAGACCACCGGGGCCGCGCTCGTCATCGACGGCACCAAGCACCTGCGCCGCGTCCTCGCCGTCGACGCCGGGCGGCTGACGGCGACGGTCGAGCCGGGCCTGGTCCTCGACCACCTCAACGCGCACCTGAAGCCGCACGGCGTCTGGTTCCCGGTCGACGTGTCGACGAGCGCGCAGGCGACGATCGGCGGCATGGCCGGCAACAATTCGTGCGGCTCGCGGTCGATCCGCTACGGCAACATGGTCCACAACGTGCTCGGCATCCGGGCCCGCCTGGCCGACGGCGCCGAGCTCGACTTCGGGCCGGTCGCGGCACTGACCGGGCGCGCCGCCGCCTTGGCCGGCTTCGTCCGCGACCTGGCGCAGCGGCACGCCGGCGAGATCCGCGCGCGCTGGCCGAAGGTGCTGCGCCGCGTCGCCGGCTACAACCTCGACATCTTCGATTGCCAGAGCGAGAAGACGTACACGGGCGACGGCAGCGTCAACCTCGCGCACCTGCTCGTCGGCGCCGAAGGCACGCTGGCGTGGTCGCGCGAGCTGACGCTGAAGCTCGCGCCGGTGCCCAAGGCGCGCGTGCTCGGGGTCGTCAACTTCCCGACCTTCCGCGCCGCGATGGCGGCAGCGCAGCACATCGTGACGCTGGGCCCGACGGCCGTCGAGCTGGTCGACCGGACGATGATCGAGCTGGCCCTGGCCAACCCGGCGTTCAGGTCGACCATGCAGACGGCGCTCATCGGCACGCCGGCGGCGATCCTGCTCGTCGAGTTCGCCGGCGATTCGCGCGACGGCCTGCTCGATCCGCTGCGGCGGCTTGGCGAGCTGATGGGCGACCTCGGCCTACCCGGCAGCGTCGTCGAGATGGCCGACGAGGCGGCGCAGAAGAACCTGTGGGAAGTGCGCAAGGCCGGGCTCAACATCATGATGAGCCTGAAGGGCGACGGCAAGCCGGTGAGCTTCATCGAGGACTGCGCCGTTCCGCTCGAGCACCTGGCCGACTACACCGACGCCCTGACCGAAGTCTTCGCGCGGCACGGCACGCGCGGCACCTGGTATGCGCACGCCTCGGTCGGCACGCTGCACGTGCGGCCGATCCTCGACATGCGCCGCGACGGCGCGGTGAAGATGCGGGCCATCGCCGAGGAGGCGTCGGCTTTGGTGCGCAGGTACAAGGGGGCGTTCAGCGGCGAGCACGGCGACGGGCTCTGCCGCGGCGAGTGGATCGAGTGGCAGTTCGGGCCGGCGCTGAACGAGGCGTTCCGGGCCATCAAGCGCGAGCTCGACCCCGGCTCGCTGTTCAGCCCGAACCGCATCGTCGACCCGCCGCCGATGGACGACGGTTCGCTGTTCCGCTTCCCGCCGCCGGCTGCACCGGCACCGTACCGGACCATCGCCCTCGTGCCGGTGCTCGACTGGTCGGCCTGGAACGTGCAGAACGATCCGGTGACCGAGGCGGTCACTGCGCCGGGCAGCGGCGGCGACAGCACCGGCGGCCTCGCCAAGGCCGCCGAGATGTGCAACAACAACGGCCACTGCCGCAAGTTCGACGCCGGCACGATGTGCCCGAGCTTTCGCGTCACGCGCGACGAACGGCATTCGACGCGCGGTCGCGCCAACACCCTGCGCCTGGCGCTCTCGGGCCAGCTCGGCCCCGACGCCTTCACGAGCGAGGCGATGTACGAGACCCTGGACCTCTGCGTCTCGTGCAAGGGCTGCCGGCGCGAATGCCCGACCGGCGTCGACATGGCCCGGATGAAGGTCGAGTTCCTGGCCCACTACAAGGGCCGGCACGGCTGGACGCTGCAGGACCGCCTGGTCGCCAACCTGCCCGACTACGCGGCCGGCCTCAGCCGCGTGCCCTGGCTGCCGAACCTGCGCGACCGCGTGCCCGGCGCCGCCTGGCTCGGCGAGAAGCTGCTGGGGTTGTCGGCCCGGCGCCGCCTGCCTCTGTGGCGCAGCGACACCTTCTGGCGGGCGCGCGACGTGCCCTTCTTCGCCGACGCGGACGCCACCCTGGCCGCGGCGCGGCGCGGCGACAAGGCGGCGGTGCTCTTCGTCGACACCTTCAACGGCGTCTTCGAGACCGAGAACGCGCTCGCCGCGGCCCGCGTCCTGCACGCTGCGGGCTACATGCTGCACACGCTCGAGAAGGGCGGCGGCCACCACTGCTGCGGCCGCACGTACCTGGCCAGCGGCCGGGTCGGCGAGGCGAAGCGGCGCGTCGCCGCGCTCGTCGATGCGCTCCTGCCCTTCGCCGCCGCCGGGATCGCGGTCGTCGGCCTCGAGCCGTCGTGCCTGCTGACGCTGCGCGACGAGGCCCTGGCGATGAACCTGGGCGAGAAGGCCGCCACCGTCGCCCGGCAGGCGCTGCTGTTCGAGGAGTTCGTCGCCCGCGAAGCGGAGGCCGGCCGCTTCGCCCTGGCGTTCCGTCCCGTCGCCGGGAAGATCCTCGTGCACGGCCACTGCCACCAGAAGGCGTTCGCCGCCATCGGCCCGGTGCTCGAAGTGCTGCGCCTGCTCCCCGGCGCCAGCCCGGAGCTGATCGAGAGCTCGTGCTGCGGCATGGCCGGCAGCTTCGGCTACCAAGCGCGCCACCACGAGGTCTCGATGCGCATGGCCGAGGCGAGCCTGCTGCCGGCGATCCGTCGGGAGCCGAAGGCCATCGTCGTCGCCGACGGCACGAGCTGCCGGCAGCAGATCGCCGCCGGCGCCGGGCGCGAGGCGATCCACGTCGCGCGGCTGCTGGAGCAGGCCCTGCCTTAGGGCCGCCGAGGATTGAAGGGCGGCCGCCTTCGGCACACACTGGAGGTCCTGCAGCCCCGGTGAGGATCGCCATGCCCACTGCCGCCGACGTCGCCTGGTTCAAGGTCCAGTTCCAGCACGCGATCGCGCCGGTACTGGCCGGGACGCCGTTCAGCGTCGACATGGTCACGGCCATCGCCTGCCAGGAGACGGGCGGCATCTGGTCGGTCTTGCGCCGCAAGGGCCTGTCGACGGAGCGGATCCTGCAGCTCTGCGTCGGCGACACGATCGATGCCTCGGCCACGGGCGGCCGGCGCGCCTTCCCGAAGAACAAGGCCGAGCTGCTCGCGGTGCCTGAAGGGGCCCGCATGTTCGCGCTGGCTCGGCAGGGCCTCGTCGACATGGCCGGCTTCATCCCGGGCTACGCCGGCGCTGCGGCGCGGCCGGACAAGTTCTGCCACGGCTTCGGCATCTTCCAGCTCGACCTGCAGTTCTTCCGCAGCGAGCCGTCGTACTTCCTCGAGCAGCGCTATGCCGACTTCGGCCACGCGGTGCAGCGATGCGTCGGCGAGCTGCGCGCCGCCCTGAAGCGGATCGGCTGGGCCGGCAAGACGAGCCTGAGCGATCACGAGATGGCCGGCGTCGCGATCGCCTACAACACCGGCCGCTACAACCCGGCCAAGGGCCTGAAGCAAGGCCACTTCGACGGCTCGAAGTACTACGGCGAGAACTTCTTCAGCTTCCTGCAGCTGGCGCACAGCGTGCAGGTGCCCGTCGCGCCAGCCGCTGCGGCCACGCGCGGCACGCGGTCACGCACGAAGGGGCTCGCCGAGCCGAATAAGGCGGTTGCGAAGAAGGCGGTTGCGAAGAAAGCCCTGCCGAAGAAGCCCGTGGCCGGCAAGACCGTCGCCGTGAAAGCCGCGCCACGAAAGCCGCCGGCCCGGACGACGCGCGCTATTTCGGCCTGAACAGCTCGCCGCAGCGCGAGCTGCTGACGCGGCCCGGGTCGTCGAGCTGCACGGTGACGCTCTCGATGCGGCCGCGCTTGTCGGCCATCAGGCGCAGGCGGCAGATCCGCTCGTCGGGTCCGTGCGGGCCCGCCGGCGCCGGCCCCATCGCCGACTCCCAGCCGTAGAGCGCCGACCCGTCGGGCTGTTCCGTGCGGCTGCGCGCGCGCCCGAATTGCTGAAAGAAGTCGCCGGCCGGCATGCCGACGATCCGCTTGCTGACCACCGCCTGCGCGTCCTCGTTGTTCTTGAAGGTGCCGCAGCCGGCCAGCGCGGCGAGCAGACAGGCGGCCGCGACGGTGCAGGCAGGAGAGGCAGGCAGGCGATCCACGTTCGGCTTCCAGGGGCGGGACAGGCGCCGATGATGCCTGAGCAAACGCGCCGCACGACCGCCGTGTGGCATTCTCCGAGCGGCATGGCCGAACCCGCTGCACGCCCTCCCGCGCCGCTCTCGCGCTACCGCCAGAAGCGCAACTTCGAGGTCACCGCCGAGCCGGCCGGATCGCTCTCCCCGGGGCCGGAGCGCAGCGCGGCGCGGCTCTCCTTCGTCGTCCAGAAGCACTGGGCGAGCCGGCTCCACTACGACTTCCGCCTCGAGTCCGGCGGCGTGCTCCTGAGCTGGGCGATCCCGAAGGGCCCGTCGTACGACCCGGCCAAGAAGCAGATGGCGATCCACGTCGAGGACCATCCGCTCGACTACGCGACGTTCGAAGGCACGATCCCGCCGCGCCAGTACGGCGCCGGCACGGTCATCGTCTGGGACCGCGGCACGTGGGAGCCGGTCGGCGACGTCGACGAGGGCATGCGCGCGGGCAAGCTCGTCTTCCGCCTGCACGGCGAGAAGCTCGCCGGCCTGTGGGAGCTGGTCCGCATCGCCAAGCCCGGCGACCGGCAGGACGCCTGGATGCTCTTCAAGAAGCGCGACGAGTGGGCCCGGCCGGTCGCCGAGTACGACGTCATCGCCGCCCTGCCGGACAGCGTCGTCGCCAGGCCGCTCGGCCCGGTCGAGGAGCGCGAGCCGCGCGGCACGGGGGCCGGCGCCGTGCCGGTCCCGGCCGGTGCGACCGATGTGCCGGATCTTGCCGCCGCGGTGGAGGCAGCGCTGCCGGCTCGGCTCCAGCCGCAGCTCGCCACGCTCGTCGCCGCCGCGCCGCCCGGCGAGTGGGTCGTCGAGACGAAGTTCGACGGCTACCGGCTGATGGCGCGCATCGACCACGGCAAGGCCCGCCTCGTCACGCGCGGCGGGCACGACTGGACGGCGAAGATGCCGGCGCTGGCGCAGGCGGTCGAGGCGCTCGGCCTCGGCTCGGCCTGGCTCGACGGCGAGATCGTCGTCATGGGCGAGTCCGGCATGCCGGATTTCAATGCCCTGCAGAACGCCATCGACACGGCGCACAGCGATGCCATCGAGTACTTCGTCTTCGACCTGCCGTTCCACGACGGCCGCGACCTTCGCAAGGTGCCGCTGCGCTCGCGCCGGGCGCTGCTGAAGGGGCTGGTCGAGCGCCATCCGAACGACGGGGTCCGCATGAGCCAGGCCTTCGAAGCGGCGCCGATGCAGATGCTGGAGGCGGCGCGGCAGATGAGCCTCGAAGGCATCGTCATCAAGCGGCCCGACGCGCCCTACGTCTCGCAGCGCACCGAGACCTGGCTGAAGCTGAAGGTGGCGCTGCGCCAGGAGTTCGTCGTCTGCGGCTTCACCGACCGCAGCAACGCGGCGCGCGAGGTCGGCAGCCTGCTGCTGGGGACCTACGAGGACGGCCGACTCGTCTACGCCGGCAACGTCGGCACCGGCTGGAACGCCAGGACCGGGCGCGAGCTGCACGAGCGGCTGGCGGCACTCGAGACGAAGACGCCGACGCTCGACGTCGCGTCGGTGAAGCCGGGCCGCTGGTCACGGCGCACGGCCGGCGGCGAGCGCTGGGTCCGGCCGGAGCTGGTCGCCGCGGTCGCGTTCCGCGAATGGACGCCGGACGGGCACGTGCGCCATGCCGTGTACGAGTCGCTTCGTGCCGACAAGCCGGCGCGCGAGGTGAGCCGCGAGGTGGCGCGACTGCCGGCGGGCGCCGTCGCCGCACCGGCGCCGAGCAGCATCAAGGTGACGAATCCGGAGCGCGTCGTCGATCCGTCGAGCGGCCTCACCAAGGTGGCGCTGGTCCGCTACTACGAGAGCATCGCCGAGCGCATGCTGCCGCACCTGAAGGACCGACCGGTGTCGCTGGTCCGAGCGCCCGAAGGCATCACTGGCGAGCTCTTCTTCCAGAAGCACCCGGAGACGCGCATGCCCGGGCTGCGCGAGCTCGACCCGACGCTGTGGCCGGGCCACGGCGCGCTGCTCGGCGTGCACACGGCCGATGCCCTGCTTTCCGCGGCGCAGATGAACACGATCGAGTTCCACACCTGGAACTCGACCGTGAAGCACATCGACCAGCCGGACCGCGTCATCTTCGACCTCGACCCGGGCGAGGGCGTGACCTGGCCGCACATCCTGGAGGCGGCGCTCCTGACGCGGACGCTGCTCACCGAGCTGAAGCTCGAGAGCTGGCTGAAGACGAGCGGCGGCAAGGGCCTGCACTTGGTCGTGCCGCTGGCGCCGAAGCTCGACTACGACGTCGTCAAGGGCGTCTCGCAGGCGATCGTTCAGCACCTGGCGCGGACGATCCCGCAGCGCTTCGTGGCCAAGAGCGGGGGCGCGAACCGGGTCGGCCGGATCTTCGTCGACTACCTGAGGAACGGCCACGGCCAGACCACGGCAGCGGCGTTTTCGGCGCGCTCGCGGCCGGGCCTGGGCGTGTCGATGCCGGTCTCGTGGGAGCAGCTCATGAGCCTCAAGGGCGGGGCGCAGTGGACCATCGCGACCGCCCGCGAGTACCTCAGCTTCGAGCCCGTCGACCCCTGGGCCGGCTACTGGAAGTCCCGGCAGACACTGGCCACGGCCATGAAAATGCTCTCGTTTCGCCCGTAGGCTGGCCGCAACGGCGCCGTGACAAGGCCGGGGCGTTGCCCGTATGCTGCGCGTCCGCCTGCAACCCCTGGGCCCGGCCCTGCCGCGCGGAACCCGAGACTTCGAGGAGCCCGCATGGCCGCCCGATCGATCGCTTCGCTCTCCCTGTCCTTCGGCCTCGTGTCGATCCCGGTCAAGCTGTATTCGGCCACGGAGAGCTCGGCCGCCGTCCGCTTCAACATGCTCGACAAGGACGGCTCGCGCCTCAAGCAGCAGTACGTCTCAGAGAAGGACCAGCGCGTCGTCGAGCGCGCCGAGATGGTCAAGGGCTACGAGTTCGAGAAGGATCGCTTCGTGCTGTTCGAGCCGGAAGAGCTGAAGGCGCTGCAGGAAAGCCCGAGCCACACGATCGACATCGTCGCCTTCATCCCGGAGAAGGCGGTCGATCCCATCTTCTACGACAAGGCCTACTTCCTGGCGCCCGACAAACGCGGCGGAAAGCCCTACAACCTGCTGATGGAAGCGATGCGGCAGAGCGGCCGCTGCGCCCTCGCCAAGTGGGCGTGGAAGGCCAAGCAGTACGTCGTGCAGGTGCGCCCGGCCGAGGACGGCCTGGTCCTGCAGCAGCTGCTCTATGCCGACGAGGTGCGCTCGATGAAGGAGCTCGACATCGAGAAGGTGCAGGTCTCGCCGGCGGAGCTGAAGCTGGCCCTGCAGCTGATCGAGCAGATCTCGGAGGACACCTACGACCCGACGATGTTCGAGGACGAGGAGAAGAAGCGCATCCTCGCCGCCATCGACGAGAAGATCGCCGGCAAGCAGATCGTCGCCAACGAGCCGCACGAGACGGCGTCGTCCTCCGGCGGCCAGGTGATCGACCTGGTCGAGGCGCTGCGGGCCAGCCTCGGCCGCGGCGCGGCAGCGAAGGTCAAGGCCGCGCCGGCGGTGGCCAGAGCGCCGGCTGCCAGGGATGCCGCCGCGGCGGTGGAGCCGGCCGCCGCCGAGCCGGCGAAGGAACGCAAGGGCGTCAAGCGCGCGCAGAAGGCCGAGGTCGAGACACCGGCAGCAGCCCCGGCGCGCGCCCGCGCGAAGAAGTGACGACGAGGCAGACCGAAGAAGCACCTTACACGACGCGCAGCATCCAGGAGATGCTGGGCCTCTCGCGCGGAGTCCTCTCCGGCCTGGTCGCCTCCGGCTTCGTCACGCCGAGCCGTGGCCCCGGCAACGCGCTGCGCTTCACGTTCCGCGACGTGGTCCTGCTCCGCACCGCCGTCGAGCTGCAGGCCGCCCGCATCGCGCCGCGCAGGATCCTCGCCGCCCTGCGCAAGCTGAAGGCGAGCCTGCCCGCCGAGGTGCCGCTGACCGGCCTGCGCATCACCGCGGTCGGCAACGATGTCACCGTGCGCGACGGCCGCTCGCAGTGGCAGGCCGAGACCGGGCAGCTGGTGATGGAGTTCGAGGTGGCGCCGAAGCAGGGCAGCGTTGCCTTCCTGCAGCGCGTCCCTGCACGCAGCGGCGCCGCACCGGCGGACGGCGAGGTGGCCTCGGCTCGCGCCTCGAGCCGGCGCAGCGGCCGTGCCGCCGCCGACGACCCGGTGCGCGATGCGCTGAGCTGGTTCTGCCTCGGCGAGGTGCTCGAGGCGAGCGACCCGGCCGCGGCCGAGGACGCCTACCGCAAGGCCCTGCAGCTGAACCCGGCGCACGCCGACACGTACCTCAACCTCGGCGCGCTGCTCTGCGAAGGCAAGCGCTGCGCCGAAGCCGTGGCCCTGTTCGACGAGGCGGTTCGCCGCTACCCGCGCGAGGCGCTGCTCCACTTCAACCGCGCCGTCGCCCTCGAGGACCAGGGCCGCGTGCACGACGCGCTGGCGAGCTATCACGCCGCCCTGCGGCTCGATGCAGACCTCGCCGACGCGCACTACAACGCGGCCCGGCTGCACGAACAGGCGGGCGACGCCCGCCAGGCCGTGCGCCACTTCAGCGCCTACCGGCGCCTGCAGCGCTAGCGCCTCGCCGGCTAGACGACGCGCAGTGTCCGCGCCGCCGGATCGATCTCGACGGTGGCGCCGTGCGGCACCGCCGCCGTGATGTCCGCGTCGAAGCCGGCGAGCATGGTGATGTCGCCGAAGGCCGCGCCTTGCGCCAGGATCGGATTGACGCTGTTGAAAACGATCGCCAGCGGCACGACGCCGCGCGACGCCATCTCGTGCAGCATCCAGGCGCTCGCCACGCCGCCCTTGGCGGTGTCGAGGACCAGGATCCGGCCGACGTAGGACTGGCCGACGAGCTTGTGCGACGGCCGCGAGAAGATGCCGGCGTTGCGGTCGAGGTCGTAGCGGGCCGAGAAGCCGTCGTGGGCGACCAAGGCGACGCCGCGCACCGGCTTGCCGATGCCGTGCCGCGCCTTGAACTCGCTCGCCGCCGCCGCAGCCAGCGGCCGGGCGCCGTCGCTGCGGCCGCTCATGCGAGCCTCCCGGTCTCGGCCGCGTCGATGCATTGCTCCAGGCTGGCCAGCAGAGGAACGTAGCCGTAGCCGCCGAGGATGTTGACGAGCTTGGCGCTGTTCGTCGCCAGCCGCTTCCAGCCGTTGGCATCGGCCATCTCGCGCGCATACGACTGGTAGAAGCACATGCCGGACAGGACGTGCCCGCCGGCGTTCTCGATCCGTTCGGTGTAGCCCATCCGGTCGGCATCGGGCTTGACCTGCGGGCTCGTCACGGCGAGCAGCGGCTTGCGGAAGCGCCGGCCCTCGCACAGCTCGGCGATCCGGCGCAGCTCGTAGAGGCTCAGCTGCGGCGCCGAGAAGACGACGACATCGACTTCGTCGGTGACCGCGTAGGACGCCTGCAGCGCACGCACGTCGGCGGCGCCGATCCGGTGCGCGACGGGGAGCAGGTCGCCGCCGACGTCGCGCAGGCGCCCTGCCTCGGGCGTGATGCCGACGATATGGGAGAGGGCGACCGAGCCGAAGCTGGCCATCGCCGCGCCGAAGTGCTTCATCGCGTCGGAGCCCGGCGCGACCTGCAGCCCCTCGATCACCGGCACCGCCCAGTAGTTGCCGGCGAGCCGGCCGATCACCCCGCCGAGCGCGCCCCATTCGTTCAGCGACACCGGAGTCGCATCGACGCGGATGCGGACGGTCGCCTGCCGCTGCGCCTCGAGATGGAAGCCGTAGCGCGGCGTCCGGCCCGTGATTCCCGCCGCGAGCGCCGACGGCCCGCCCTCGAAGTTGGAGCGGGCGCCGCACACCGAGTTCGAGTAGATGACGACGCCGGTGTCGCCGAAGGCCAGGTGCTCGCCCCGGGTCGGCGCCTGGATCGTCTGGTAGTTGATGCAGGTGTCGGTCATCGCCACGCCGAGGCGGACGAAGGCGTCGATGGCGCGCCGCTCCAGCGTCAGCATCCAGGGCGCGTGGTTGAGCACGTCGGCCTTCGCGAAGTCGGTGCCGCGCGGGTCGGTGATGGTGGGGATGCGGACGCGGCTGCGACCGCCGTCTTCGTCAGCCAGCATCTCGAGCCAGCGGACGCCGGCCTCGCCCAGACTCTCCGTGTCGGCCATGACGTGGGCCTGGGTCACCGGCACGAAGTCGGGCGCGGCGAAGAAGTCGCCGACCCGGATCTGGTGCTCGAGCGCGATCCGGGCGACGCGGCCGAGCTCGCCGCCGACCATCGCCTGCTCTTCGACCGTCAGCTTCATTCCAGCGTGACGCCCGAGTCCTGCACGGCGCGGCCCCACTTGGCCAGCTCGGCGCGCTGGAAGTCGGCGAAGGTCGCAGCCGTGCCCTCGGCCGCCTGCACGCCGACTTCGATCAGGCGGGCGCGGAAGCCGGGGGCCTCGATCACGCG
>NZ_JANODC010000328.1:0-1765 GCF_031412495.1 Rhizobacter sp.
AGCACGCGGCCGGCCCAATTCCGCCAGTCTGCGGCGAGCAGGTCGGCGCGCTGCGCGACGAGCGCTTCCGGGGTGGCGCCGCCGAGGGCCCAGTACGCGCTCAGGATCGTCGGTCCCGGGACCGAGCCCAGGCTCTGGTGCATGGCATCCACGTAGCCGATGCCGCTGCTGGCGTACAGCACGTTGTCCCAGGCCGGCGCGGCCCCCGGGCGGTCGTCGAGGGGCGCGTCGATGTGGACGTTGGCGACCAGCCACGGCGCATGCGCCTGGCGCTGCGACGCATCGAGCAGGGCCGCGGGTGCCGACGCGAGCAGGCGCACCGACACCACGAGCGGTGTCGCCAGCACGACCTGCGCGGCGATGAAGCGCTCGCTGCGCCGCTCGGCGACGTTCCAGGCGTCGACGACGACTTCGTGGCGCGCCGCTTCCACCCGCGTCACGACGAGGCCGGTGCGCAGGCGCTCGCCGAGCGGGCGGGCCAGGCGCTCGCCGTGCCAGGCATTGCCTTCCGGCCAGGTGAGCACGCCCTCGCCTCCGTCGGCGGCGTGGCCGTCGTCGCTGCCCGGCGCGTGGAAGCCGTGCCGGCTGGCGAAGTAGTGCACGCCGGCCCAGGCCGAGACCTGCGCCGAGGTGGCGCCGAAGTCGTCGCGGCAGCAGTAGTCGAGGTACCAGCGCAGCGCCGGCGCGTCGAGGCCTTGCGCGTCGAGCCAGGCAGCGAAGGTCTGCGCGTCCAGCGCGGCGTGGGCCGGTGTCCACGTCGAGCGCGCGGTCGGGATCTCGAAGTGCTCGCGACCACCGGCCGCGGCGACGGCGGCGCCGAACGCGCGGTACTGGGCGGCCGTCGCCGCCCGCTCGGCCACCGGAAGCGCGTCGACCGGCGGCAGCAGCCCGTCGCGCCAGCCGCCGCCGATGAAGAGCCGCTCCTGCGGGCTGTGGCAGAGGGCGCGCTCGTCGTAGACGGCGCGGCCGTGCTCGCTGCGGCGCAGGCGGAGCTCCTCGAGCAGCTCGATCACCTCGACCGCGCGTTCGCCGGGCACCGGCAGGTAGTGGGCGCCGAGGGGGCAGCGCATCCCGGCGATGGCATGGCCGCGGCTGTTGCCGCCGGCGCCGTGCTCGAGCTCGAGGACGCGGGTGTCGCCGACGCCGGCGCGCAGCAGCGATCGCGCTGCGCCGAGGCCGGCGATGCCGGCGCCGACGACGACGGCGGCGACGCGCTGCGTCGAGGCCGGCGCCTCGGCGCTGCCCGACTTCGACCCTGCCGCAGCCCGCCGCAGCAGGTGGCCCCGCTCGTGCGCGGCGCCGACCCAGCCGCCGTCGAAAGCGGGCCGGGCCTCGTCGCGCGTGCAGGCACCGAGGCCGGCCCAGGGCGCGAGCGTGGAAGCGAGGAGGAGGCGGCGGCGCTGCAAGCTTCGACAGGATCGGGGCCGGACCGGGCGCGGCCCGTCAGCGATGGGCCCGGCCCCACTCCTCCTCGAAGGTCTGCACCAGCACCTGGTTCGACAGCTGGTTCACGTCGGTGCGCACGCGGGCCATGTCGGGCGGGAAGTCGAACAGCGCTGGGAGGCCCGGGCCGTGCAGGAACTGCAGGCCCGCTGGCAGGCTGGTGGGCAGGCGATACGGGCGCCGGCCGGCGACGATGAAGCCCCACTCGCCGAAGCTCGGCACGTGGGCGTGGTACGGGGTCGCCGTGAGACCGGCCGCCTCGATCGTCGTCGCCACGGTCCAGAAGCTCTTGCGCGCGATCAGCGGCGAGGTCGTCTGCACG
>NZ_JANODC010000329.1:0-1664 GCF_031412495.1 Rhizobacter sp.
GCGACGGCCTCGGGAGCCCCGGCACGCCGCGGCTCGCTGCGCCTGAAGCTGATGCTGGTCGTGATGAGCTCGACCTGCGCCGCCCTGCTGCTCAGCGCCAGCGCCTTGCTGCTCTACGAGATCCAGAGCTACCGCGACGCATGGATCAGCGACCTCTCGTCGCAGGCCGATCTCATCGCCCAGTCGGTCGCCCCGACGCTGACCTTCGACGATCCCAAGGCGGCCGGCGAGGCGCTCGCCGTCCTCAAGGCGCGGGCCCAGATCCTCGGTGCGACCGTCTTCACGCGGCAGGGCAGGCTGTTCGCAAGCTACGAGAGCGAGGCCGGCGCGGCACCGCAGGCGGCCGCGGGGCTCGCGGTCGGCGAGGCCCGCTTCGACGGGGACCGGCTCGAGCTGCAGCGGCGCATCGAGAAGAACGGCGAGTTCCTGGGCACCGTGTTCCTGCGCGCCCGCCACGACGTCGGCGCCCGCATCGTCGACTACGTGGCGATCCTGGCGCTCGCCGGCCTGGCCGGCCTGGCCGTGGCGGGGTTGATCTTCCGCCAGCTGCATCCGGCCATCACGCGGCCCATCCTGGCCATGGCCGATGTGTCGCGCCGGGTCATCGAGGATCGCGACTACGAACTGCGCGTGACCGAGCGCAGCGACGACGAGGTCGGCGTCCTGGTCGAAGCCTTCAACAACATGCTGCGCGACCTGTCGGCCGAGATGCGCGAACGGCACAGCGCCGAGGAGGCGCTGCGCGCCGCCGACAAGCGCAAGGACGAGTTCCTCGCCACCCTCGCGCACGAGCTGCGCAACCCGCTGGCGCCCCTGGCCACCGCCCTGGCCATCCTGAAGCGGGCCGACGACAACCCCAAGGTCCGCGAATCGACCCGGGCCATGATGGAGCGCCAGCTGGCGCAGCTCGTGCGGCTCATCGACGACCTCCTCGAGGTCTCGCGCATCACCCGCGGCAAGCTCGAGCTTCGCCGCTCGACGATCGACGTGGTGACCGCCGTGCGCGCCGCCCTCGAGGCGGCCGAGCCGACGCTCCGCGGCAAGGAGCACCAGGTCAGCGCCGACCTGCCTGCCGAGCCGATCTGGGTCCATGCCGACTCCGCCCGCCTCACCCAGGTGTTCGTCAACCTGATGCACAACGCGGCGAAGTACACCGACCCGCGCGGCCACATCCAGGTCGGGGTCCGCAAGGAAGGCCCGAACGTCGTCGTCCAGGTCAGCGACAACGGCATGGGCATCGCCGCGTCCGAGCAGGAGTCGATCTTCGGCATGTTCGTGCAGCTCGACACCTCGCTCGGCCGCGGTGCGGCCGGTCTCGGCGTCGGCCTGACGATCGCCCGGCAGCTGGTAGAGATGCACGGCGGCTCCATCGGCGTCGAGAGCGCGGGCCGCGGCGAGGGGTCGACCTTCCGCGTTGTGCTTCCAACCGTTGCCGCACCCGGAGTCGACTCGCCCGGAGTCGACGCCCCCGTGGCGGTCCGGCCCGTGGGCCAGGGCAGCAGCGCACTCCCTGCCGGAGCCGGCGGCGGGTCCGCGAGAGGTGCCGGGCCCAGACCCGGCGGTCTCGCCAAGGGCACATGGGCCCGCCGGGTCCTCGTCGCCGACGACAACGTCGACTTCGCCAACAGCCTGGCCAACCTGCTGCGCCTCGAAGGCCACCAGGT
>NZ_JANODC010000330.1:0-12504 GCF_031412495.1 Rhizobacter sp.
TGAAGATTTTCAACTGGATAGCCACCATGTGGCAGGGCTCCATGACTTTTGAGACCCCCATGCTGTTTGCGGTGGGCTTTATCTTTGTGTTCACCATGGGTGGATTTACCGGTTTGATTTTGGCCATTGCCCCGATCGATATTCAGTTGCAGGACACCTATTACGTGGTGGCGCATTTCCACTACGTGCTGGTGGCCGGCTCGCTGTACGGCATGTTCGGCGGCTACTACTACTGGGCCCCGAAGTGGACCGGCGTGATGTACAACGAGACACGCGGCAAGATTCACTTCTGGGGCTCGTTGATCTTCTTCAACGTGACCTTCTTCCCGATGCACTTCCTCGGTCTGGCCGGCATGCCCCGCCGGTATGCCGACTACCCGATGCAGTTCGCCGACTTCAACATGCTGGCCTCCATCGGCGCGTTCGGCTTCGGTCTGATGCAGGTGTACTTCTTCTTCTTCGTCGTGTTGCCCGCCATGATGGGCAAGGGCGAGAAGGCGCCGCAGAAGCCGTGGGAAGCCGCCGAAGGCCTGGAATGGGAAGTGCCGTCGCCGGCACCTTTCCACACCTTCGAGACGCCGCCCAAGCTGAACGCCGCGGCCAACAAGATCGTCGGCTGAACCTTGCACTGAGTTGCTGACCATGACGCCCGAGCAAAAGAAGAACAACCGCAGGCTGGGTTTGATCCTGGCCTCGGTGGCGTTCATCTTTCTCGCCGGCTTCCTGGCACGTGCCGTGTTGTTTGGTCTGTGATGAAACCTGAGCGCGCACTGCTGGGTGACAACCGCCGCATGCTCGGCAAGCTGGCGGTTGTCGCGGGGTTGATGTTCGGCTTCAGCTACGGGCTGGTGTCGATGTACGAGCAGATCTGCGAGGCGCTCGGCATCAACGTGCTGGCACTCTCCGAGCGCCAGGTGCCCGGCAACTCGAAGGCCACACCGGCCAACACGCAGGTTGATCGTTCACGCACCATCACCGTCGAGTTCGATGCCAACGCCCGCGGCCCGTGGGAGTTCAAGCCCGCCAAACGGTATGTCGAGGTGCACCCGGGTGAGCTGACGACGGTGATGTACGAGTTCAAGAACGTCCAGAACCGCACCATGGCCGCACAAGCCATCCCCAGTTATGCGCCCAAGCAGGCCACGACGTACTTCAACAAGCTCGAATGTTTCTGCTTCAACGAATACACGCTGCAGCCGGGCGAGGCCAAGCAGTGGCCGGTGGTGTTCGTGATCGACCCCAAGTTGCCCAAGGACGTCAAGACCATCACGCTGTCGTACACCTTCTTTGAAGTGGGCGGCAAGCTGGCGGTGGTTCCGGCCAAGGAGCCGCGCCTGTGAGCAACGACGCGAGCGGTGGAGGCGGTGGAGGCCTGAAAGACGCGGTTCAGCGCAAGGGCTCGTTCGGTCAGACCTTGCGTGCGGTGGGTTGGTCGTTTTTCGGCGTGCGCAAGTCGACCGAGCATGAAAAAGACGTGGCCCAGCTCAACCCGGTGCACGTGGTCATCGCGGCGCTGATGGGTGTGGGTGTATTCATTGCAAGCCTGGTGCTGATCGTGCGCTGGGTGTTGTCAAGTGGCGTGGCCACCTGAAGCGGTTTTTGAGTTTCAAGATTTCAAGAAGATTCGATTCGTAGGAGAAAACATGTCGGCAGCGACGCACTCGGGGCAAACCCCTCATTACTTTGTTCCCGCACCTTCGCGGCACCCTGTCATGGCCTCCATCGGCCTGTTCATGGTGATCTTCGGCGCGGGTCAATGGATCAATGGCCAAGGCTGGGCCGCCTACCTGGTGCTGTTCGGCCTGCTGTGGTGGGCCTTCGTGCTCAAGCAGTGGTTCGGCGACTCCATCAAGGAAAGCGAGGGCGGCCTCTACAGCGACCGCATCGACGTCTCCTACCGCTGGAGCATGAGTTGGTTCATCTTCTCCGAAGTGATGTTCTTCGGCGCGTTCTTCGGCGCTTTGTACTGGGCCCGTTTGCACGCTGTTCCCAACCTGGCCAGCCTGGACAACGCCGTGCTGTGGCCCGACTTCAAGGCCTTCTGGCCGAGTTCGGTGGCTGGCGCCACCGCGTCGCCTGCGGGCATCGTCGAGCCCTTCACGACCATGGGCCCGTGGCCGATTCCGACCATCAACACCGCCTTGCTGCTGACCTCGGGTGTCACGCTGACGATCGCCCACCACGCGCTGATCGCGGGCCACCGCGTCAAGACCATCGCCTGGATGTGGATCACGGTGCTGCTCGGCGTCCTGTTCCTGGGCCTGCAGGCGTACGAATACATGCACGCGTACCGGGACCTGAACCTCAAGCTCAATTCCGGCATCTACGGTTCGACGTTCTTCATGCTGACCGGCTTCCACGGCTTCCACGTGTTCGTCGGCATGCTGATGTTGCTCTTCATCACCCTGCGCATCATGCGCGGCCATTTCACGCCGGAGCGGCATTTCGGCTTCGAGGGCGCTGCCTGGTACTGGCACTTCGTCGACGTGGTCTGGCTGGGCCTGTACATCGTCGTGTACTGGCTCTGAGGTTCCCTGCGGGGCGTGCGCGGCGCGCTCGGCGCCCGCGGCGCTGGATCGAGCCGGCCGCCGCTCAGCGCGACAGCGGCATCCCGGTGGGCTGGATCCAACCCAGCGCCCAGGCGCCGAGGATGCAGGCGAAGACGAGCACCGAAACGGCGATGCGCACGGCCAGCGCCCGCATCATGCCGCCGCCCTTCGAGCCGCCGTCGCGGCCGCCGCGGATCATCAGTACGCCTGCGGAGATCAGTGCGCCGAGGATGACGGCGAAACCCAGGCCCAGCAGCAGCTTCATCACGAAGGATTATCGATGCGCCGCGAGCTCGTCGTGATGTTGGCGGCTCTTGCCGGCGTCGCCCTGACCGGGCGCCTCGGCCTGTGGCAGCTCGACCGGGCGGAGGAAAAGCTCGCCCAGCAGTCGGCGCTCGAAAGCCGCGCCGGGCTCTCCCCCCTCGACGCAGCCGGCCTGGCCCGCGACCCTGCCCGCGGCGAGGCCCAGCACTTCAGGCGGGTCTCGCTGAGCGGCCGGTGGCTCGCCGAGCGAACCGTGTTCCTGGACAACCGGCCGATGGACGGCCAGGCCGGCTTCATCGTCGTCACGCCGCTGCTGCTCGACGACGGCAAGGCGGTCCTGGTCCAGCGCGGCTGGCTCCGGCGCAACTTCGTCGACCGCACGGTCCTGCCGCAGGTGCAGACGCCGCCCGCGCGCGTCACCGTGGAAGGCACGGTTGCCACGCGGCTGCCGCGGCTGCTGGAGTTCTCCGCGGCGGCGAGCGGGCCGATCCGGCAAAATCTCGACATCCCATCGTTCGCCCGCGAGTCCGGCCTAAACCTGCTGCCGGTCTCCGTCGTGCAGCGGGACGGCCCCGGCAGCGCCGTCGACGGTCTTCTCCGGCACTGGCCGGCGCCGGCCACCGATGTGCACAAGCACCACGGCTACGCCTTCCAATGGTTCGCGCTCGCGGCCGTCATCATCGTCCTCTATGCCTGGCATCGATTCATCCGCCCGCGCTTCCGCCGCTCCTGAGGGGGCCGGGCTGGTCAGCTTCAGCGTCCACTCGCTGCCGTCGCCTGGCGATGCGCAGGTGAAGCGGACGGCTCGCGGCCGTCTGTGGATGTTGCTGATCCTGATCGTCTGCGCGGCCCCGGTGGTCGCGTCGTACCTCGCCTTCTTCGTGGTCCGGCCGGAGGGTCGCACCAACTACAGCGATCTCGTCGACCCACCCCGGCCCCTGCCGGCGGGCCTGCCGCTGGCCGACCTGCAGGGGCGACCGGTGCAACCGCAGTCGCTGCGCGGCCAGTGGCTGCTCGTGGTGGTGGCTGGCGCCGCCTGCGACCGGACCTGCGAACGGCACCTGTGGGTGCAACGCCAGCTGCACGAGAGCCTCGGCCGCGAGAAGCAGCGGGTCGACAAGGTCTGGTTGATCGACGACGGCGGCACGCCCCGGGTCGAGACGCTGGCTGCCACCGGCGCCGCTTCCGGCACCGGCTTCGCCTTCGCGCCGGCGACGGCCCTGCGCACCCGCCGGGCCGAGCTCGCCGGCTGGCTGGAGCCCGCCGCCGGACGAGCGCTCGAGGACCACCTCTACCTCGTCGATCCGCGCGGCGGCTGGATGCTGCGCACGCCCGCCGACGTCGACCCGGCACGGCTGAAGCGCGACCTCGACAAGCTGCTGCGCGCCTCGTCCGGCTGGGACCGGCCCGGCCGATGAGTCCCGACATCGTCCTGACGCCCCTGCTCGGTGTCGTCGGCGTCGGGCTCGTGCTCGCCCTCGTGCCGCTGCTCTGGTTCTGGCGCCGCCACCGCAGCACCGGGCCGCGGTCGCGCCTGCGCGCGCTGGCCCTGCTCACGCTGTTCCTCAGCTTCGACCTGGTCCTGCTCGGCGCCTTCACCCGCCTGAGCGACTCGGGACTCGGCTGCCCCGACTGGCCGGGCTGCTACGGCCACGCCAGCCCGATCGGGGCGAGCGAGCACATCGCGCGGGCCGAGGCCGAGGTGCCCACCGGGGCCGTCACCCACCGCAAGGCCTGGATCGAGATGGCCCACCGCTACTCGGCGACGGCGATCGGCCTGCTCATCCTGACTCTCGCCGTGATGGCCTGGCGCGCCGCCCGGCGCGACCCGGCCGTGACGGCGACCTGGGCCGCGGTGACCCTGTTCTGGGTCTGCGTGCAGGGCGCATTCGGCGCGCTCACCGTCACCATGCGGCTCTACCCGGCGATCGTCACTCTGCACCTGCTCGGCGGGCTGGCGCTGCTGGCGCTGCTCTCCATCCAGGCGGAGAGCTACGCACCGCGGCCGGTGCCCGCCTCGCCCGGCCTGCGCGTCGGCCTGCTCACGGTGGCGGGGCTGGCCCTGATGCAGATCAGCCTCGGCGGCTGGGTCAGCACGAACTACGCCGTCCTGGCCTGCCAGGACTTCCCGACCTGCCAGGGTTCGTGGTGGCCGGCGATGGACTTCGGCGCAGCCTTCGCCGTCCAGCGGCCGCTCGGCGGCGGCGCGGACGGCGGCTACCTGCCTTTCCAGGCGCTGACCGCGATCCACATGGCGCATCGCCTCGGCGCGGCCGTGCTGCTCGCCGCGATGGCGGTGCTCGCCTGGAAGATGCATCGCCGTGGCGGCGCGCTCCGGCCCTGGGGCCATGCGCTCGTCGGCATCGGCCTCTGGCAGGTCGCGAGCGGCCTGTCGAACGTGCTTCTCGGCTGGCCGCTGGTCGCGGCGGTTGCGCACACCGCCGGCAGCGCGGCCCTGGTGGTCGCGCTGACGATCCTGCTCGTGCGCAGCGGGCGCCGCTCCGCCGCGCCGGCAGAAGCCTGGGCCGGGCGGGTGCGGCCCGCCGCTTCCTAGAATCCGACATGTCCGAGACGCTCGCCTCCGTCGTCACGCCCAGCGCCTCGCCGCTGTCGAAGGCGCGCCAGTTCTACGCGCTGACGAAGCCGCGCGTCGTCCAGCTGATCGTCTTCTGCGCCGCCATCGGCATGCTGCTGGCGACGCCGGGCCTGCCGCCGTGGCGGCTGGTTCTCGCCGGCGTGGCCGGGATCTGGCTCGTCGCCGCCGCGGCAGCGGCGTTCAACTGCCTGGTCGAGCAGCGCATCGACGCGCGCATGGCGCGGACGTCCTGGCGCGCCACCGCCACCGGCGAGCTGACCAGCGCCCAGGCGCTCGCCTTCTCGGCCGCCCTCTGCGCCGCCGGCGGCGCCATCCTCTGGTTCCTCGTCAACCCGCTCACCCTGTGGCTGACGCTGGCCACCTTCATCGGCTACGCCGTGATCTACACCGTCGTCCTCAAGCCGATGACGCCGCAGAACATCGTCATCGGCGGCGCCTCGGGGGCGATGCCACCGGTGCTCGGCTGGGCGGCCATCCGGGGCGAGGTCGGGCCGGAAGCGCTCATCCTCTGCCTGATCATCTTCCTGTGGACGCCGCCGCATTTCTGGGCCCTGGCGCTGTACCGGGCCGAGGACTACCGCCGCGCCGGGCTGCCGATGCTGCCGGTGACGCACGGGTCGGAGTTCACCCGCCTGCACGTCCTTCTCTACACCCTCGTCCTCTTCGCCGCGACCCTGCTGCCGTTCGTCGAGGGCATGAGCGGGCCGATCTACCTCGCCGCGGCGCTCGTCCTCGGGGCGATGTTCACGGGCTACGCCTGGCGCCTGTGGCGCAGCTACTCCGACGCCCTGGCGCGCAAGACTTTCCGCTTCTCCATCGTCCACCTGGCGCTGCTCTTCGCGGCCCTGCTGGCCGACCACTATCTATGGCCGCTGCTTTCCACCTGACCCGGCGCCGGATGGCCTTGGCCGCCCTGGCGACCACTGCCCTGGCAGGCTGCGACAGGCTGGCCTGGCCGGGCGCCAAGCCGACCTTCCACTCGACCGACATCACCGGCGCCACCTTCGCCCGCAGCCTGGAACTGCCCGACATCGATGGTCGCACCCGCACCCTGGCAGACTTCGCCGGCAAGGTGACGGTGGTCTTCTTCGGCTACACGCAGTGTCCGGACGTCTGCCCGACGACGCTGGCCGAGATGGCGCGGGTCCGCAAGGAACTCGGTGCGCAGGGCGATCGCCTGCACACGGTCTTCATCACCATCGACCCGGAGCGCGACACCCCGGAGATCCTGCGCGCCTACGTCACGAACTTCGGCCCGGGCGTCACCGCCCTGCGCGGAACGGCCGAGCAGACGACCGCCGTCGCCAAGGAGTTCAAGGTGTTCTTCGCCAAGTCGGCAGGCAAGATGCCAGGCAGCTACACCATGGACCACAGCGCGGCGTCGTTCGTCTTCGATCCGGCCGGGAGAGTGCGGCTCTACGTGCCGTACGGCGGCGACCCCCAACGCCTGGTCGCAGACCTCAGGCAGCTCCTCGACTCCGCCTAGAAGCTGAAACGGCCCCCGCAGGGGCCGTTTGGGTGCCAGCCCGCCGCTACGCGGCCGTCAGCGCCTTGCGCATCTTCTTCATGGCCGCCACCTCGATCTGGCGGATCCGCTCGGCGCTGACGCCGTACTCGCCGGCCAGGTCGTGCAGGGTCATCCCGCCCGAGGAGTCGTCGTTGACCTTGAGCCAACGCTCCTCGACGATGCGGCGGCTGCGCGCATCGAGCGAGTCGAGGGCCAGGGCGATGCCATCGCCGGCGAGCCAGTCGCGGTCCTTCGCTTCCATGACCCGGGTCGGCTCGGAGGCTTCGTCGGCCAGGTACGCGATCGGGGCGTAGCTCTCCTCGCCGTCGTCGTTCTGCGGCTCGAGCGCGACATCGCCGCCGGACAGGCGCGTCTCCATCTCGAGGACCTCCTCGCGCTTGACGTTCAGCGACCGGGCCAGCGTGTCGACCTCGGCCTGGGTCAGGGTGGCCCGGTGCGTGTCGTGGTCGTCAGCGTCGTCCTTCATGCTCTGCTTCATCGAGCGCAGGTTGAAGAACAGCTTGCGCTGGGCCTTGGTCGTCGCGACCTTGACCATCCGCCAGTTCTTCAGGATGTACTCGTGGATCTCCGCCTTGATCCAGTGCATCGCGTAGCTGACCAGGCGAACGCCCTGTTCCGGGTCGAAGCGCTTGACCGCCTTCATCAGGCCGACGTTGCCTTCCTGGATCAGGTCGCCGTGCGGCAGGCCGTAGCCCAGGTACTTCCTGGAAATCGACACGACCAGGCGCAGGTGCGACACGACCAGGCGACCGGCCGCCTCGAGGTCGCCGTCGGCGCGCAAGCGGCGGGCGAAGTCGGTCTCCTCCTCCTGGGTCAGGAGAGGCACCCGGTTGACGGCGCTGATGTAGGCGTCGAGGTTGCCCAGCGACGGAACGATGGCCCACGGATCACGCAGGGCCAGGGCGGCAGAGGCGGGATGGTTCATGGCGATATCAGACACGGCTTTGCCCCTTTCGGTTCCCGAATATTAGCACTCGGACTATCGGAGTGCTAAGCCTGCTCCAATCTGCGCTATCGGTCCAGGCTATCAGGGTAAACGCGGCAATAAACGCGCCTGCGGCCTCTCAGCTGAACCCTGTGTCCATCGGATCCAGCACGTCGTCGATCACCGCCAGCAACTCCGTCACATCGACCGGCTTGGTCAGGTAGCGGACGGCGCCGGCCTGCAGGGCCTCGTCGATGCGCTGCGACGTGCGTCGGCCGAGACGGCGATGATCGGGATCGATGCCGTTTCCGGATCGGCGCGCAGATGCCTCAGCAGCTCCAGGCCGCTGATGTCCGGCAGGTGCATGTCGAGCAGGATCAGGTGCGGCGCCCGCAGGCGGACCGTGGCCAGGGCGTCGAGACCGGTCACCGACACCTCCAGCCGGACTTGCGCCCGCTGCGCCAGGATGCCGCGCATCACCTCGACGTTGGTCTCGTTGTCCTCGACGTAGTGGACGATGCGCCGATGGTAGGCCGCCGGCCTCGTCGCCAGGGCGTCGAGCGAGGACGGTACCGTGTCGGGATCGAGGGCGCGGTTGAGCTTGAGGATGAAGGAAGAGCCGTTCCCCGGCACGCTCTTGACCCGGATCGAGCCGCCCATCAGCTCGGCGAGCCGGCGGCTGATCACCAGGCCGATGCCGGTGCCCTGCAAGGCGGTCCGCTCCCGGCCGAGGCGGTTAAAGGGCTTGAACAGGCCGTCCATCTGCTCCGGCGTCATGCCCATGCCGGTGTCGGTGACCGAGATCTCCACCGAGTCGGCGGCGCCGAGCCGGCTCGTCACATGGACCCGCCCGCCGTCGACGTTGTACTTGACGGCGTTGCTGAGCAGGTTCGTCAGGATCTGCTTGACCCGCGTCGGGTCCCCGGTGACGGCGGCGGTCCCGGGCGCCAGTTCCTCGCTGATGCGGATGCCGCGGCGCGTCGCATCGCTGGCGACGAGGGCGGTCGTCGAGCGGACGATCTCGGGCAGGTCGAGCGTCGCCGACTCCAGGCGCATGTTGTCCGACTCGATGCGCGACAGGTCGAGCACGTCGTTGATCATGTCGAGCAGGTGCCAGCCCGCCTGCTGGATCTGCCCGACCCAGGGGCGCTGCGACGGCGCCAGGGGATGCGCCTGGTCGATCTCGAGGAGCTGGGCGAAGCCCAGCATCGCGTTCAGCGGCGTGCGCAGCTCGTGCGACATGCGCGACAGGAACTCGCTCTTGGCGCGGTTCGCGGCCTCGGCGGCCTCCCGGGCGTGCTCGGCTGCCTCGAGGCGCAGGTGCTCGGTGATGTCCTCGAACACGCCGACGATGCGCCACGGCTCGTTGTCCGCATCGCGCAGCAGCGACACGCTCGAGCGCACCCACACGGTCTCGCCCGCCTTGGTCACGAAGCGCCTGTGGCGGCGGTACATGGGAATCTCCCCGGCGACGAGCTGCGCCGTCATCGCCAGGTCGCCCTCGACGTCGTCCGGGTGGGCGAGGGCCGACGGGCCGAGCGCCGCGAGCTCGTCCTCGCTGTAGCCCGTCAGCTCGCAGAAGCGGGGATTGGCCTGGATGAGGCGGCCGTCGACGTCGGTGTAGACGACGCCGATCGGCACGTTGTCGAGGATGTTGCGGAAGCGCTGCTCGCTGGCGCGCAGGGCCGCCTCCGCGCTCTGCCGCTCCCCGACCTCGGCGCGCAGGGCGGCGGTGCGCTCGCGGACGGCGTTCTCGATGCGGCGCGTGCGCCCGGTGGTGATCAGGAGCGAGGCGCCGAGCATGGCCGCGGAGATCAGGCCGACGACCGAGAACCACCAGATGCCGGGATCGGAGAGGTCCGGGATCTCTTGCCGGCGGGCCGAGACGCGCAGCTCCCACGGCCTGCCGGCAAAGACCAGCGGGCGGTCGTGCAGCAGCGCCGGCTTGTCGGCCTCGCACCCCGGGCGGCCGGCAAGCCGGCGCAGTGCCGGCTCCGCCTGCGGATCGACGATGCACAGGTGCAGGTACGGCGGAACCTTGCCGGCGAGGCTTTCCAGCTGGGCGTCCAGGGACAGCGTCACGAAGACCACGCCACGCAGGCTGGTACGGCGATCGACGGCCTGGACCGGCTCGCCGTCGTACAGAGACTGGTAGAGCGCGACGCCAAGGCGCGGGTCGGAATTCGGTGCCCGGCCCGCCAGCGCGAACCCCGCCGTCGCCGCCGGGAGGCCGCTGTCGACGGCGAGCGCGATCGCGGCACGGGCGCCTGGCAGGGAGAGGGCTGTCGTCCCCGGAGGCAGGGCGCCGTCGGGGCCCGGCTCCACGTGGCGGAGCGTCAGCGCGTCGCCGGCGCCTCGCACTGCAGCGACGCCGAAGGGGGACGCGTCTTCGCGGCGGACGCGCTCGCCCCAGCCCATGCTGCGCACCGCACCCCCCTTGAGCCAGCTCTGCGTCGCCACCCGCATGTCGGTGCGGCTCAGTGCATGCGAGACGCTGAAGATGCCGTGCAGCGCCTCGAGCGCGCGCAGCGGCTCTTGCAGCTGCGCAGCGAGGATCAGCGACGCGCTGGCCGCTTCATGGTCGAAGCTGGAGCGAAGCCGCTCGCCGCTCCAGCGGTTCGCCTCGGCGAGGCCTAGGACGAGGAAGGCCAGGACCAGCGTCATCGTCAGCCCGACCGGGAGCCGGCGCGGTGCCCACTGCGAGCGCGGCCGGCCGATCAGGGTCAGCATGATCGGCGTGCCGATCAGGAGCCCGGCCAGTTCGCCCATCCAGCACGTGGCCCACGCGCTCCCCGCGTCGCCGGGCAACACCGAGCCGGCCGAGACCATCGCCCAGGTCGCCACGCTCGGCACGACGAGGCTGCTGGCACTGCAGGCGGCCACGAAGACGGCCACCTCGGCCGGCAAGGTCAGGGTGAGCGGCTGCCGCACGAAGCGGCGGACGAGGGCCGCGCCGAGCGCCGCCTGCAGGGTCGCGCCGAGCGACAGGGATGCCAGCACCAGGAGCGGAGCCGGCTCGGCCGGGCCGCCCGCCGCGACAGCGGCGCCGGCAAGCATCGAACCTGCCGCGACCCCCAGCAGCATCCGCCGCCCGTAGACCAGGACGCTGGCCAGGGCGATGCCGGCGGCCGGGTTGAGCGGAGACGCATGGCCGGCGGGCAGCGCCACGGCGAGCGCGACGAGCGCCGCCACCGCGGCATAGGCCAGCGCCGTCAGGACGAGCGGCACGCCCCAGTGCAGCCAGTGGCGCAGCGGCTCCGGGCTGACGGCCAGTGGCCCCGGCGAGGTGGGCAGGGCGGGAACGGCCGCGGGCAACATGAACGCGGGCGGCCGGGCCGGAGGTCAAACGTTGAACAGGAAGTTCAGCACGTCGCCGTCCTTGACGACGTATTCCTTGCCCTCGGCCCGCATCCGCCCGGCATCGCGGGCGCCGTGCTCGCCGCCGTGGGCGATGAAATCGGCGAAGGCGATCGTCTGCGCGCGAATGAAGCCGCGCTCGAAGTCGGTGTGGATGACGCCGGCCGCCTGCGGCGCGGTGGCGCCGATCGGCACGGTCCAGGCGCGCACCTCCTTCGGGCCGGCGGTGAAGTAGGTCTGCAGCCCGAGCAGCCCGAAGGCGGCGCGGATCAGGCGGGCGAGGCCGGATTCGGTCTGTCCCATCTCGGCCAGGAACATCTGCCGGTCCGCCTCGTCCATGTCGGCCAGCTCGGCCTCGGTCTTGGCACAGATGGCGACGACCGGGGCCGCCTGCCGCGCCGCGACCTCGCGCAGCCGGTCGAGGTAGGGGTTGCCTTCGAAGCCGTTCTCGGCGACGTTGGCGACGAACATCGCCGGCTTGGCGGTGATCAGGCAGAGCGGCTTCAGCACCGCCAGCTCTTCCCTGCTGAACGCGATCGAGCGGACCGGGCGCACCTCGTTGAGCGCGGCCTGGCACTTGTCCAGAACCTCGACCAGGCGCTTGGCCTCCTTGTCGTTGCCGCTCTTGGCGACTTTGACGTAGCGGGCCAGGCTCTTGTCGACGGTGGCGAGGTCGGCCAGGCACAGCTCGGTCTGGATTACCTCGATGTCGGAGACCGGGTCGATGCGGCCGGCGACGTGGACCACGTTCTCGTCGTCGAAGCAGCGAACCACGTTGACGATCGCGTCGGTCTCGCGGATGTGGGCCAGGAACTGGTTGCCCAGGCCTTCGCCCTTCGACGCACCGGCAACCAGCCCGGCGATGTCGACGAACTCGACGATCGCCGGGACCACCCGCTCCGGCTTGGCGATCGCCGCCAGCTGCCCGAGCCGTGCGTCGGGCAGCTCGACGATGCCCACGTTCGGCTCGATCGTGCAGAAGGGGTAGTTCTCGGCCGCGATGCCGGCCTTGGTGAGGGCGTTGAAGAGGGTGGACTTGCCGACGTTCGGCAGGCCCACGATGCCGCATTTGAGGCTCATGGGAGGGCGCAAGGCCAGAGTGCAATCCGGGATTTTAGGGGGGCCCCTACACTTCGCCGCCCTCACCCCGGAGCCGGTCGTGACCCAGTTGCAAACTCTCCAGCCGCACGCCAAGGACCTGGGCGGCGGCTTCATGGTCCGCCGCCTCCTGCCGGCTGCCGACCGCCGCGCCGTGGGCCCCTTCGTCTTCTTCGACCATTTCGGC
>NZ_JANODC010000331.1:0-1978 GCF_031412495.1 Rhizobacter sp.
TCGCCGCCGACGCGCGCCGAGACGATGAACGCGCTTGCCGCGCCGCCCGCGGGCACGACGATCTTGGTGCCCGTGAGGCGCCAGTTGCCGCCGCTCTGCACCGCCTTCGTCTCGACGTGCGCCAGCCGGTAGCGCGAGCGCCGCTCCTCGTGCGCGAGGACGACGATCTCGCGCCCTTCGGCGATGCCCTGCAGCCACAGAGGCGACGAAGGCGCCTGGCCGGCGAGGAACACGCTCGGCGCGACCAGCGCGACCGCGGCATAGGGCTCGACGACGAGGCCGCGGCCGAGCTCTTCCATGATCACCATCGCCTCGACCGGGCCCAGCCCCAAGCCGCCGTGCTCCTCCGGCACCTGCAGGCCACAGATGCCGAGTTCGCCGATCTCCTTCCAGGCCTCGCGCGAGAAGCCGCCGGCCTTGACGATGCCGCGCCGGCGCTCGAAGTCGTAGCCGCGCTCGACCCATTTGCGCACGGTGTCGCGCAGCATCTCCTGGTCGTCGGAAAAGTCGAAGTCCATGTCGATTGCCTCATCTGACTAGAACCCCTTCCCTCTCGGAGGGAAGGGGCAGGGGAAGGGAGCAGCCCTGTCGCGCATCGCGCGGACGGTGCGAGGCGTCAGCCGAGCACCGTCTGCGCGACGATGTTGCGTTGCACTTCGTTCGATCCGCCGTAGATCGTTGTCTTGCGCATGTTGAAGTAGGTTCCGGCTAGCGGCGCGACGAAGGTAGTGCCGGTCTGGTCCGGCTGCCAGCCGGCGGCCATCGCTTCCTTCTGCAACGGCACGGCGGCCGGACCCGCGGCCAGCATCATCAGCTCGCTGTAGCGCTGCTGGATCTCGCTGCCGCGGATCTTCAGCAGGCCGGCGACGTCGAGGCTCTGCTTGCCGCTCTTCTCGGCGGAGAGCACCCGCAGGACCATCATCTCGAGGGCGATGACGTCGACCTCGAGCAGGGCGATCTGGTCGCGGAAGCGGCCGTCGTCCCACAGGCCCTCGGCCCTCGCGATGCGCTTGACGCGCTCGAGCTCGCGCTTGGCCCGGTTCACGTCGGCGATGTTGGTTCGCTCGTGCGCGAGCAGGTGCTTGGCGTAGGTCCAGCCCTTGTTCTCCTCGCCGATGAGCTGGTCGGCGGGCACCTCGACGTTGTCGAACCAGATTTCGTTGACCTCGTGCTCGCCTTCCATCGTGATGATCGGCCGCACCGTGATGCCGGGACTCTTCATGTCGATGAGCAGGAAGCTGATGCCCGTCTGCGGCTTGCCGTCGCTCGACGTGCGGACCAGGCAGAAGATCCAGTCGCCGTGCTGGCCGAGCGTGGTCCACGTCTTCTGGCCGTTGACGATGTACTTGTCGCCTTCTTTCGTGTGGACTCGCTCCGCCTTGGTCTTGAGCGAGGCCAGGTCCGAGCCGGCGCCGGGCTCGCTGTAGCCCTGGCTCCACCAGACCTCCCCGCTCTGGATGCCGGGCAGGAAGCGCTGCTGCTGCGCCGGCGTGCCGAAGGCCATGATCACCGGCGCCACCATCACCGGGCCGAAGGGGACGACGCGCGGCGCGCCGGCGAGGGCGGTCTCTTCCTCGAACAGATGCTTCTGGATCGCGTTCCAGCCCGGGCCGCCGAACTCCTTGGGCCAGCCCCAGCCGTGCCAGCCCTGCTTGCCCAGGATCCTGGCCCAGCGCTGCAGGTCGTCCTTGCCCAGCGGCACGGCGTTGCGGACCTTGTCGCTGATGTCCTTCGGCAGGCTCTCGGCGACCCAGGCCCGGATCCTGTCGCGGAAGGCGGTCTCGTCGGGCGTGAAGTTGAGGTCCATCGGTGTCTCCGGGGTCGCGGGCGGAACGATCTTTTTAGCACGACCGTGCGATTCCGCTTGTCGGGACGGCGACAGCTGGCCGCGCGCCGGGGTCAATAGCGCTTGTCGAGCGTCATCCGGTCGTTCTCGCGCCGCATCTGGAACCGCGTCAGGTAGCTGTTGCCGAGCAGC
>NZ_JANODC010000332.1:0-7127 GCF_031412495.1 Rhizobacter sp.
TCGATCGTGAAGGGGATGTCCTGCAGCCACGCTTCCCGCGTAAGGTAGGCGGCGGGCAGGCGGCTGTCGATGCGGCGGCCGACCAGCGCCTGCGCGGTCGCCTGCTCGGCGGGGCTGACGACCTGCTTGCCGCGGGCGTCGAGCGCGTCGAGCGGCAGGCCCAGGACCCAGGTCACCAGCCATGCGGCCTCGTCGAAGGCGTTGCCCGTGCCGTGCCCGAACGAGACGCCGGCCTGCTTCAGGCGCTCCGACTGCGCGAGCACCAGCTCGACGAGCGTCATCGCAGCAGCTGCTCGAGCGTCGAGCGGTAGACATCCTTCAGCACGTCGAGGCTGGCGATGTCGACGCACTCGTCGATCTTGTGGTTGCTCTCGTTGACCGGCCCCAGCTCGACGACCTCGTGGCAGATGCGCGAGATGAAGCGGCCGTCCGAGGTGCCGCCGGTGGTGGAGAGCTCGGTCTCGATGCCGGCATGGCTACGGATCGCGTTGGCCAGGGCGTCGCTTAGCGCGCCCGGTGCGGTGAGGAAGGGCTCGCCGCCGAGCGTCCAGGCGATGTCGAAGCGGACCCCGCGGCGGGCGACGACGGCTTCCAGGCGCTGCTTCAGCGACTGCGGCGTCGACTCGGTGCTGAAGCGGAAGTTGAAGTCGACGACCAGCTCGCCCGGGATCACGTTGCCGGCGCCGGTGCCGGCGTGGATGTTCGACATCTGCCACGAGGTGGGCAGGAAGTGCGCGTTGCCGCGGTCCCACTCGACGCCGGCGAGCTCGGCCAGGATCGGCGCTGCCGCATGGATGGGGTTCTCCGCCAGCTGCGGGTAGGCGATGTGTCCCTGCACGCCGTGGACGCGGAGCCTGCCCGACAGCGTGCCGCGCCGGCCGTTCTTGATCGTGTCGCCGAGGCGGTGGACGGATGTCGGCTCGCCGACGACGCAGTAGTCGAACGCGATGCCTTCCTTCCTCAGCCAGTCGCAGACGCGCGCCGTGCCGTCCGTCGACGGACCTTCCTCGTCGCTGGTGATCAGGAAGCCGATGCTGCCGGCGTGCTGCGGGAAGGCGGCGACGAACTCCTCGGCGGCGACGACCATGGCCGCGATCGAGCCCTTCATGTCGGCAGCGCCGCGCCCGTACAGCTTGCCGCCGCGCCGCGTCGGCACGAAGGGATCGCTGCTCCAGGCGTCGAGCGGCCCGGTCGGGACGACGTCGGTGTGCCCCGCGAAGACCAGGCGCTTGCCGGCGGTGTCGCGGCCCGGCCGGTGCGCCCACAGGTTGCTGACGCGTGCCGTGTCAGGGCCGAAGGGCAGGTCGGTGCAGTCGAAGCCGATGCCGGCGAGGCGTTCCGCGAGCAGTTCCTGGCAGCCGCCGTCGTCGGGCGTCACCGAGCGGCGGCCGATCAGCTGTTCGGCCAGGACCAGCGTTGCCGACACGGCTGCGGAAGGGAATTAGAAGCGGCGGAAATTCGACGCCGTGCCGGCCGTCGTCTCCTCCGGACGCACGTCGATCGTGATCTCGGTGAAGCTCGGCTGGTCGTCCGTGTCTTCCTTCTTCGGGACGATGCGCGAGACCGGCGTCAGGTCGTTCTGCAGGCGCCACATCAGGTTGGTCGGCGAGTCGGCGTAGGCCAGGCCCTCGTCGCGGGTGATGACGTTTTCCGTGATCATGCGGGCCAGGTCTTCCTCGAAGGTCTGCGAACCCTCGGCCAGCGACTTCTCCATCGCCTCCTTGACGCCGCTGAAGTCGCCGCGCTCGATGAGCTCCTGAATCAGCTTCGTGTTGAGCATCACCTCGACCGCAGGCACGCGGCCGCCGGCGACGCTGCGAACCAGGCGCTGCGAGACGATCGAGCGCAGCCCGGCGGCCAGGTCGGCCAGCAAGGCCGGGCGCGCCTCCGGGGTGTAGAACGACAGGATCCGGCCGAGCGCGTGGTAGCTGTTGTTCGCGTGCAGGGTCGACAGCACGAGGTGACCGGAAAGGGCGTACGAGATGGCCGAGGTCATCGTCTCGCGGTCGCGGATCTCGCCGATCATGATGCAGTCGGGCGCCTGGCGCAGCGCGGTCTTCAGGCCGATCTGCAGGCTCTGCGTGTCGCGGCCGACCTCGCGCTGGTTGACGACCGACTTCTTGTTATTGAAGAGGAACTCGATCGGGTCCTCGATGGTCAGGATGTGCCCCGCCATGACCTGGTTGCGCTGCTCGAGCATCGCCGCCAGCGTCGTGCTCTTGCCGGCGCCGGTGGCCCCCACCATCAGGATCAGGCCGCGCTTCTCGAGCACGAGCTGGTTCAGGATCGAGGGAACGTTCAGGCTCTCCAGCGAAGGGATGTCGAACGGGATGCAGCGGAACACCGCGGCGATCGTGCCGCGCTGCTTGAACCCGGAGAGGCGGAAGCTGCCGACACCCGGCAGGCCCACGCCGACGTTCAGCTCGCCCGTGTCCTCCAGCTCCTCCAGCTGGCTGGGCGTGAGCAGCTCGGCGAGGAGCTGTCGCGGCTGCGCGTGCGTGAGCGGCTGGTCGGAGAGCTGGAGCAGCTGGCCGTTGATCTTGATGAGGATCGGCGAGCTGGCCGACAGGTAGACGTCGGAGGCGCCCTTGTCGGACATCAGCCGAAGGACGCGTTCCATGTTGCCGGCACTCATACCGTTCCTTCAGCTTCGCAGCAGTTCGTTGATGCTCGTCTTGGCCCGCGTCTGCGCGTCGACGCGCTTGACGATCACCGCGCAGTAGAGACTGTGGCTGCCGTCGGCCGCGGGCAGGTTGCCGCTGACGACGACGGAGCCAGCAGGGATGCGGCCGTAGCTGACGGTGCCGGTGGCACGGTCGTAGATCTTGGTGCTCTGGCTGATGTAGACGCCCATCGAGACGACCGAGTTCTCCTCGACGATCACGCCCTCGACGATCTCCGATCGGGCGCCGATGAAGCAGTTGTCCTCGATGATGGTCGGGTTGGCCTGCATCGGCTCGAGCACGCCGCCGATGCCGACGCCGCCCGAGAGGTGCACGTTCTTGCCGATCTGCGCGCACGAGCCCACGGTGACCCAGGTATCGACCATCGTGCCTTCGTCGACGTAGGCGCCGATGTTGACGTAGCTCGGCATCATCACGACGTTCCTGGCCAGGAAGGCGCCGCGCCGGGCCACCGCCGGCGGCACGACGCGCACGCCGCTGGCCCGCATCGCTGCTTCGTCCCAGGCGCCGAACTTGGTCGGCACCTTGTCGTAGAAGGCGAGGTCGCCGGCGTGCATGGGGAAGTTGTCGCTCAGGCGAAAGCTCAGCAGCACCGCCTTCTTCACCCACTGGTTGACGCTCCACTCGCCCACGCCATGCCGCTCGGCGACGCGAAGCGTGCCGCTGTCGAGGCCGGCGATGACCTCGTCGACCGCCTTGCGGATCTCGGGGCTGTTGACCGGGTCGAGCTCGGCGCGGCCTTCCCAGGCCAGCTCGATCGTGGATTGCAGTGCTTGTGTCATGGGGGGTCTCGCATTGTAGGGAGGCGTTGCCGGGGCGGCCGTCCGAAGCGGCTGCCCAGGCGGCACTTTTGCCCAGAACGGAAGGCGCCGGCCTAGGACGTCACGGCAGCATCGAACCGGGCAGCGACGACCGGCACCGGCGTCTTCGGCTTCCAGCCCTTGGCGCGGTGCTCGGCGACGATGTTCGTGTAGATGCCGCCGCGCACGTTCCAGCGCGCCGAGATGCGCGCGTAGCGCGGCTTCGTCGCCGCGACGATGTCGTCGAGGATGGCGTTGGTCACCTTCTCGTGGAACGCGCCCTCGTTGCGGTAGCTCCAGAGGTAGAGCTTCAGGCTCTTCAGCTCGATGCAAAGGCCGTCGGCGACCATGTCGATGGTGAACCGAGCGAAGTCGGGCTGCCCCGTCAGCGGGCAGTTGCAGGTGAACTCCGGAATCTCGAACTGGATCACGTAGTCGCGTCCGGCCGTCGGGTTCGGAAAGACGTCGAGCCGCTTCTGCGGCGCTGTCGGCGGTGACGCCGGCGCCTCGCGGCGCGAGACGAGGGGGTCGGTTCGGGGGCTCCGGGCCATGCGGAAAGCGCCTCGCGGCAGCTCGGGATCAAGGGGTGGCGATGCTATCATCCGGCCGCTCGACGCTTGCCCGCAAGCTGCATTTTTCCTAGTCGAATCAATAACTTACGGCAGCATCGCTGGCCGTATTCCATGCGCCTCAACTCGATCAAGCTTTCGGGCTTCAAGTCTTTCGTCGAACCGACGCAGTTCCAGCTTCCCGGACAGCTCGTGGGTGTCGTCGGGCCCAATGGCTGCGGCAAGTCGAACGTCATCGACGCGGTTCGCTGGGTGCTCGGCGAGAGCAAGGCCAGCGAGCTGCGCGGCGAGTCGATGCAGGACGTCATCTTCAACGGCTCGAGCCTGAGGAAGCCCGCCGGCCGGGCCAGCGTCGAGCTGACCTTCGACAACAGCGACGGCCGCGCCGGCGGGCCCTGGAGCCGCTTCGCCGAAATCGCCGTCAAGCGCGTCCTGACCCGCGACGGCACGAGCAGCTACCACATCAACGGCCAGCCGGTGCGCCGCCGCGACGTGCAGGACGTGTTCCTCGGCACCGGCCTCGGGCCGCGCGCCTACGCCATCATCGGCCAGGGCACGATCTCGCGGATCATCGAAAGCAAGCCGGAGGAGCTTCGCCTCTTCCTCGAGGAAGCGGCCGGCGTCTCCAAGTACAAGGAGCGGCGCCGCGAGACGGAGGCTCGGCTCAAGGACACGCGCGAGAACCTGACGCGGGTCGAGGACATCCTGCGCGAGCTGAACCAGAACCTCGAGAAGCTCGAGATGCAGGCCGAGGTCGCCGGGCGTTACCGGGGCCTGCAGCAGGACGCGCAGCAGAAGCAGCACCAGCTCTGGTATCTGCGCCACCGCGACGCCGCGCGCGAGGAAGAGCGCGTGCGCCAGGCCGTGACGGCTGCCGTGCTCGCGCTCGACGGCGAAGGCGCGGCCCTGCGCCACGCCGAGGCCGAGCTGGAGGCGATCCGCCAGTCGCACTACGCGGCCAACGACGCGCTGCACGCCGCCCAGGGCGAGCTCGGCCAGGCGGCGCTGGAGGTGAGCCGGCTCGAGGAGCGTATCCGCTACGTCGCGCAGCAGCGCGAGCGCATCGCGCGCCAGCGCGCCGACCTCGAGGCGCAGAGCGCGTCCTGGCGCACGCGCGAGAGCGAGGCAGGCGCGGAGCGCGAGCGGCTCGCCGGGCAGGCCGAGGCCGCCGAGCACGCCGTCGCCGCGTTCGGAACCCAGCTGCAGGCGCAGGGCGTGGCCGTTGGCGATGCGGAAGTGCGCCTGAGCGACGCCGAGGGGCACAGCGCGGCGCAGCGCAGCATCGTCGCCGCGGCGCAGCAGCAGATCCAGGTCTCGGCCGCGGAGGGCCGCGGCATCGACGAGCGGCTCGCCGAGGCCACGGCCCGACGCGACCGCCTCGTCGCCGAGGAAGAGGGCCTCGCCGACATCGACGTCGCCGGCATCGAGGCGGCCCGGCAACGCGTCGCGGATGCCGACGCGCAGGCCGAAGTCGCCAAGGCCGAGGTCGCCCGCTGGCAGGAGCGCATCCCGGCCCTCGAGGACTCGCGCCGGCTCCTGCAGGCTGGCCGCGACGGCGAAAGCCGCCGCCATGCCGAGCTCTCGGCCCGCCTCGCCGCCCTGCAGGCGCTGCAGGAGAAGGTGCAGGTCGAAGGCAAGGTCAAGCCGTGGCTGGACCGGCACGGCCTCGACAAGCTGGCCGGCCTCTGGACGCGGCTGCGCATCGAGCCGGGCTGGGAGGCGGCGCTCGAGTCGGCGCTGCGCGAGCGGCTGAACGCGCTCGAGGTCGGCCGCCTGGAGACCGTCCGCGCCTTCGCGGCCGATGCGCCGCCGGCGCGCCTGGCGTTCTTCACCGCGACCGCGGCGCCGGCGGCACGGTCTCAGCAAGCGATGCCGCGCCTGGCCGACCGGCTTCACCTCGGCGACTCGAGCCTGGCCGCCCTGCTCGGCGACTGGCTCGAGGGCGTCTACACCGCCGACGATTTCGACAGCGCACTGGCGGCGCGGACGACGCTCGCCCACGGCGAGGTGATCATGACCCGCGAAGGCCATGCGGTGAGCCAGTTCGCGGTCAGCTTCTACGCCCCCGATTCCGAGCAGGCGGGCCTGCTCGCCCGGGCCCAGGAGATCGAGAACCTCGAGCGGCAGACACGGGCCCAGGCGCTCATCGCCGACGACGCCCGCATGCAGCTGGTGCGGGCCGAGGCGGCGAGCACCGATGCCGCGGCCCGGCTCGCCGCGGCGCAGCGCGATGCGGCGCAGCGCCAGTCCATGGCGCACCAGCAGCACGTCGAGCTGCTGCGCCTCGAGCAGCTCGAGGCGCAGACCCGCCGCCGCCGCGACCAGCTCGGCGGCGAGCGGCAGGGCCTCGACGCGGAGATCGCCGAGCTCGTCGCCCGGCGCAGCGCCAGCGAGCTCCGCTTCGAGTCGCTCGATGCCGAGCTCGCCGTGGCCCAGGAGCGGCACGCCGAACTCGATGACCACGTCCTCGCCGCTCGCAAGGACCTCGAGGCCGAACGCGTCGCCCTGCGCGAGCTTGAGCGCAAGCTCCAGGAAGCCCACTTCGAGCTGCGCGCTGCCGGCGCCCGCGCCGGCGAGCTCGAACGCTCGATCGACACGGCCCGCCAGCAGCTGGAGGCCAACCGCGCTGCCGACGCCGGGCTCGCCGCCGAGCAGGAGCGGCTCGCCGACGCATCGACCGACGGCGAGCTGCAGGCGGCGCTGGCGACGCGGCTCGACCGCGAACGCGTGCTGGGCGAGAAGCGCAGCCAGTACGACGACCTGGCGCAGCGGCTGCGTGCGGCCGACGAGAAGCGGCTCGGCCACGAGCATGCGCTGGCGCCGCTGCGCGACAAGCTCACGGCCCTGCAGCTCGAGGAGCAGGCGGCCAAGCTCGGCGGCGCGCAGTTCCTCGAGCAGCTCGAGACGGCGGGCGCCGACCGCGAGGCCATCGGCCGCGCGGTCGAGGAGCAGGGCGTCAGGCTCGCCGGCCTGCAGGGGCGGATCGACGCGCTGAACCGCGAGATCGAGGCGCTCGGCGCGGTCAACCTCGCCGCCCTCGAGGAGCTCACCACGGCGCGCGAGCGCAAGGGCTT
>NZ_JANODC010000333.1:0-5967 GCF_031412495.1 Rhizobacter sp.
CCGCAGTCCATCGCCTTCGAATGAACCTTCTTCGCTTCAGTGAGCTCGTCGCCGCCGGCCAGGTGAACGGGAAGCGCGTCTTTATCCGGGCCGACCTCAACGTGCCGCAGGACGACACCGGCCGCATCACCGAGGACACCCGCATCCGCGCCTCGCTGCCATGCATCGAGATGGCACTCGGGGCCGGCGCCGCGGTCATGGTCACCTCGCATCTCGGCCGCCCGACCGAAGGCGTGCCGAAGCCCGAGGACACGCTCGCGCCCGTCGCCGAGCGCCTGGGCCAGCTGCTCCGCCGCCAGGTGCCGGTTCGCGCCGGCTGGGTCGACGGTGTCGCTGTCGTGCCCGGCGACCTGGTCGTGCTCGAGAACTGCCGGCTGAACCCGGGCGAGAAGAAGAACGATCCGGCGCTGGCCAAGAAGATGGCGGGCCTGTGCGACATCTTCGTCAACGATGCCTTCGGCACCGCGCACCGGGCCGAGGCCTCGACGCATGGCATCGCCGAATTCGCGCCGGTGGCGTGCGCTGGGCCGCTGCTCGCCGCCGAGGTCGACGCCATCACCCGGGCCCTGGCCAGCCCGAAGCGGCCGCTCGTCGCCATCGTGGCCGGCAGCAAGGTGTCGACGAAGCTCGCCATCCTGAAGAGCCTGGCCGGCAAGGTCGACCGGCTCGTCGTCGGCGGCGGCATCGCCAACACCTTCCTGCTCGCCGCGGGGTTCGGCATCGGCAAGAGCCTGGCCGAGCCGGGCCTCGTGGCCGAGGCGGCCGACGTGATCCGGACCATGCAGGCGCGCGGCGCCGAGGTGCCGATCCCGGTCGACGTCGTCACCGCGCGCGAGTTCAAGGCCGACGCCGTCGCGACCGTCAAGGCGGTCGAGGCCGTCGCCGCCGACGACCTGATCCTCGACATCGGGCCGCGCACGGCCGACACGCTCGCCGGCATCGTCGCGTCGGCCGGCACCATCGTCTGGAACGGACCGGTCGGCGTGTTCGAGTTCGCACCGTTCTCTCACGGCACCGAGACCCTGGCCCGCGCCATCGCCGCATCGAAGGCCTTCAGCCTGGCCGGCGGCGGCGACACGCTCGCCGCCATCGCCGCCTACGACATCGAGAAGGACATCGACTACATCTCGACCGGAGGCGGCGCCTTCCTCGAGATGCTCGAAGGCAAGACCCTGCCCGCGATCGAGATCCTGGAGCGTCGCGCCAGGCAAGCCGCATGATCGTCTCAGGCAGCCCGCGGGCCACCAAGATCGTCGCCACGCTCGGCCCGGCATCGAGCTCGCCGGAGGTGCTGGAGCGCATCGTCCGCGCCGGGGTCGACGTCGTGCGCCTGAACTTCTCGCACGGCACGGCGCAGGACCACATCGACCGTGCCACGCTGGTGCGCGAGATCGCGAAGAAGGTCGGCAAGGAGGTCGCGATCATGGCCGACCTGCAGGGCCCGAAGATCCGCGTCGGCAAGATCGAAGGCGGCAAGACCATGCTCGAGGCCGGGGCCCGGCTGGTCCTCGACGCCGGCCTCGACGCGCCCGGCACGAGCGAGCGCGTCGGCCTCGACTACAAGGAGCTGCCGCGCGACGTCCGCCCCGGCGACACGCTGCTCCTGAACGACGGCCTGCTCCGCCTGGTGGTCGACGCCGTCCGCGGCGAGGAAGTGCACACCACGGTGATGGTGGGCGGCGTGCTGTCGAACAACAAGGGCATCAACAAGGCCGGCGGCGGGCTCACTGCGCCGGCGCTCACCGCCAAGGACATGGAGGACATCAAGACGGCGATGTCGTTCCAGTGCGAATACCTGGCGGTCAGCTTCCCGAAAAGCGCGACCGACATGGAGATGGCCCGCCAGCTGGCCAACGTCGCCGGCGAGGCCTGGCGGCACAAGCCGCAGCTCATCGCCAAGATCGAGCGCAGCGAGGCGATCCCGGCGCTCGAGTCGATTCTGCGGGCCTCCGACGGGATCATGGTGGCGCGCGGCGACCTGGCGATCGAGGTCGGCAACGCCGGCGTGCCGGCGCTGCAGAAGCGGATGATCAAGATGGCCCGCGAGATGGACCGGATCACGATCACCGCGACGCAGATGATGGAGTCGATGATCGTCAACCCGGTGCCGACGCGGGCCGAGGTCAGCGACGTCGCCAACGCCGTCCTCGACGGCACCGACGCGGTGATGCTCTCGGCCGAGACGGCGGCCGGCCGCTACCCGGTCGAGACGGTCGAGATGATGGCCTCGATCTGCGTCGAGGCCGAGCGGGCCGAGGAGATCTCGCTCGACGCCGGTTTCACCAACAAGACCTTCGGCCGGATCGACCAGTCGATCGCCATGGCCGCGCTCTTCACCGCCTATCACCTCGGCTGCAAGGCCATCCTGGCCCTGACTGAATCGGGCTCGACCGCGCTCTGGATGAGCCGGCAGCGGATCCATGTGCCGATCTTCGGCCTGACCTCGCAGATCCGCAGCCAGCGCCGGATGGCGATGTACCGCAACGTCACGCCCCTGCTGATGCCGAACTTCGCCGATCGAGACGAGGCGCTCAAGCATGCCGAGCAGCTTCTGGTCGGCGCCGGCGTGTTGAAGCCCGGCGAGACGTATGCGATCACCTGCGGCGAGCCGATGGGCTACCCGGGCGGAACGAACATGCTGAAGGTCGTTCGCGTGGGCTGAAGACACCCCCGCGTTCAAGGGGGTTGGGCATGTCCGTTGCTCGGCGAATTCCCGCAGGCTGGGCACTATGACACGGGCCCCAGCCGCAGGGACTTGCTGCGCGCCCTACACTCGCCCGGGCCGTTCCCGTCCCCGACGGAGCGACCACCACGGCCACTACCCCGCAGCACCAGCCATGACCGTCCAGACCATCCGATCGACGACTCCTGCAAGCCGTTCCACCGCGATGTCTATCGTCGCCGCCGGGCTTGTCCTCGGGCTCCTGGCCGGCTGCGGTGGCGGCAACAAGGACAAGCCGGCGTCGCAGACGGCCGCGAAGGTCAACAAGGAAGAAATTACCGTCCACCAGATCAACCTCGTGATGGGCCAGCAGCGCGGCCTGCCGCCGGAGCAGGCAGCATCGGCGAGCAGCCAGGTGCTCGAACGGCTGATCGACCAGGAACTCGCACTGCAGAAAGCAGCAGACCAGAAGCTCGACCGTGACCCCCGGGTAATGCAGCAGCTGGAAGCTTCGCGCCGCGAGATCATCTCGCGCGCCTACGTCGAGAAGATCGGGGATGGCGCGCCCAAGCCCACTTCCGTCGAGGTAAGTGCCTACTATGAGAAGCATCCGGCGCTCTTCAGCCAACGCCGGGTCTACAGCCTGCAGGAAGTGGCCATCGAGGCGCCGCCGGAGAAGGTCGAGGAGCTCAAGAAGGTCCTCACCGGCGCGAAGTCCTTCAATGCCTTCGTCGAGTACCTGAAGACGAACAACATCAAGTTCCGCGGCGCCGAGGCCGTGCGCGGCGCCGAGCAGCTGCCGCTCACCAGCGTCGACCAGTTCGCCCAGCTCAAGGACGGGCAGGCCGTGTTCGCGGTGACGCCCACCGGCGCACGCGTGATCCACCTCGTGAGCTCGCGCAGCCAGCCGGTCAGCCTGCAGGCAGCGATCCCCGCGATCGAGCAGTTCCTTTTGAACGAGCGCAAGCGCAAACTGATCGCCGACGACCTCTATGCCCTGAGATCCGCTGCCAAGATCGACTACGTGGGCGACTTCGACAAGAACAAGCCACCCCCGAAGCCCGCACCCAGCATGGACGCGCCGCCCTTGACATCCATAGCGCCGGCGCTTTCGGCTTCGGCGGTCGATGCCGCGCCGCAGATCGAGATCGCGCCGCGCGACGCCGGCCCCGCCTCGATGCCCAGCGACTCGACGCTCGACAAGGGTCTCAAGGGCATGAAGTGACGGGCCCGAACCGCGCTTCCTCCTGAATCCAGAGACAGACCGATGACTCGCATCCGTTACCTTCTTCAGTTCGTCCTTTTCTTCTTCCTGACGGCGCCCGCAGCCTTTGCCCAGCCGGCCAAGACAGAGCCGGTGCTCGGTGTCGGCGACGTCATCAAGATCACGGTCTACCAGAACCCCGACCTCTCGGTCGAGGCCCGGGTCTCCGAGACCGGGCAGATCAATTTCCCCCTGATCGGCAACGTGGCGGTGGGCGGCCTCACCGTCGCTGCCGCCGAGCAGCGCATCCAGCAGCGCCTGCGCGAGGGAGGTTTCGTCAACCGGCCGCAGGTGACGATCCAGACGGTTCAGATCCGCAGCAGCCAGATCTCGATCCTGGGCCAGGTCAACAAGCCGGGCCGGTTCCCGATCGAGCTGGTCGGGAGCCGGGTCTCGGAGATGATCGCCGCTGCCGGCGGCGTCGTTCCCGGGGGCGCGGACATCGTGACCCTGGTCGGCCACCGCGACGGCCAGCCGATCAAGATCGACATCGACCTGCCGCTCATCCTGCAGTCGGGCCGGTCCGACCTCGACGTCCCGGTCGCCAACGGCGACATCATCTACGTCGATCGGGCGCCGACGCTCTACATCTACGGTGAAGTGCAGCGGCCGGGGCAGCACCGCGTCGAGCGCGGCATGACGGTTCAGCAGGCGCTCGCAGGGGCCGGCGGCCTGACCGCCCGGGGCACGCAGCGCGGCCTTCGCGTGCACCGCAAGGGCGAAGACGGCTCCGTCAAGATCCTGGAGCTGCAGATGAACGACCGCGTCGAGCGCGACGACATCATCTACGTTCGCGAATCGCTGTTCTAAGAGGGTGCACCCGTGGGCCTTGGTCAATATCTTCGAATCGTCTGGGCCCGCAAGTGGCTCGTGCTCGGCTTGTTCATCGTCGTCGCCGCCGGGGGCATCGCCTTCACTTTCCTGATGCCGCGGCACTACACCGCCGAGACCTCGCTCATCGTCGACCTGCGCATCGACCCGGCGCTCGGCGCCTTGGCACCGGCGCTTGCGGCGCCGAGCTACATGGCGACGCAGATCGAGATCCTGAAGAGCGAGCGCGTCGCCTCGCGCGCCGTCAAGCTGCTCGGCGTCGAACGGTCGGCGGTGGCCGTCGCGCAATGGCGCGAGGAAACCAAGGCCAAGATCCCGCTCGAGCGCTACTACGCCGGCGTGCTGCAGAAAGGGCTGACGGTCGAGCCGGCGCGCGGCAGCAACCTCATCAACCTGACCTTCTCGTCGCCGGATCCGATCTTCGCGCAGGCATCGGCGAACGCCTTCGCGCAGGCCTACATGGACGTGTCGGTCGACCTTCGCGTCGCGCCCGCCCGGCAGAACGCGTCGTTCCTCGAAGACCAGACGAAATCGCTGCGGACGACGCTGGAGCAGGCGCAGACGAAGCTGTCCCAGTACCAGCAGACCAAGGGCATCGTCGTCAGCGACGAGCGCCTCGACCAGGAGAACGCGCGCTACAACGCCCTCATGGCGCAGCTCGCCATGGCGCAGGCCGAGCAGGTGGAAACGGAAACCAAGCAACGGAATACCGGCGCCGAGACCTCTCCCGACGTGCTGCAGAGCGGTGCGATCCAGAGCCTGAAGTCGCAGCTCGCGTCGGCGCAGACCAAGCTCACCGAGATCAGCAGCATCGTCGGCCGCAACCACCCGAGCCGCCTGCAGCTGGAAGCGCAGATCGGCGAGCTTCGCCAGCAGCTCGCGTCTGAAACCCGGCGTGTGGCCGGCGGCACCTCGACCACCAACCGCAGCAGCAGCCAGAAGGTGGCCGGCCTGCAGAACCTCGTCGACATGCAGAAGAAGCAGCTGCTCGCGCTGCGCGCCGACCGCGACCAGATCGCGGTGTACATGCGCGACGTCGAGACGGCGCAGCGCGCCTACGACGGCGCCGCGCAGCGCCTGAGCACGACCAACATGGAAGGCCAGAACAACCAGTCGAACACCCGGCTGCTCAGCCCGGCGGTCGAGCCGCTCGAGCCGTCGGGGAAGCGCGCCGTCGTCGGCATCCTCGGCTCGCTGCTCGGCGGTCTGC
>NZ_JANODC010000334.1:0-3183 GCF_031412495.1 Rhizobacter sp.
CCTCGCGTGACGCTGCCCTACACCGATGCGCAATGGGCCGCCGTCGATGCCCTCGGCGCCCGCGTCGACGCCGACCTGCAGCGCCACGACGTGCGCCTGACGCAGGGCGGCGAGCCGACCTTCGTGTCGATCGACGACCGCGAGGGCGGCGAATGGAACACCGAGGCGGTGGGCCCGACCAAGCGGCCGCTCGCGATGGCCCTGATGCAGCGCCTGCGCGAGCGCTACGGCGCCGGCGGCCTGCTCCACAGCGGCCAGGGCAAGTGGTACCCGGGCGAGCAGCTGCCGCGCTGGTCGCTCAACCTGTACTGGCGCAGGGACGGCCGGCCGGTGTGGTCGGACCCGGCCCTCATCGCCAGCGAGCAGGACGATCACGGCGCGACGCCCGAGATCGCGCGCGACTTCCTGAACCGGCTGGCGCGTCGCCTTCGCATCGATGCGCGCAATGTCTTCGCCGCCTACGAGGACACCTGGCACTACCTCTGGCGCGAAGGCAAGCTGCCGGTCAACGTCGATCCCTTCGATTCGCGCCTGGCCGACGCGCAGGAACGCAAGCGCCTGCGCGCGGTGTTCGAGCGCGGCCTCGAGGCGCCGGTCGGCTACGTCCTGCCGGTGGCGCGCGACGAGCGCCGCCGCGGCGTCTGGCGCTCCACGCCCTGGTACCTGCGCGAAGACCGCTGCTACCTCGTGCCGGGCGATTCGCCGGTCGGGCTGCGCCTGCCCCTCGAGTCGATGCCGTGGGTGAAGGCGGCCGATGCGCCGTGGATCCACGAGCCCGATCCGACCCGCGACCTCGAGCCGCTGCCCGCCGAGGGCGATGCGCCCGACGACGGGGAGAAATCATGGCACGCCCTCGGCGAGTCGCCTGCGGCGGAGGAAAGGAAGGCCGAGCACCACAATCCGCCGGGCGCGCACGAGTCGGCTGCGTCCGTCGTGCGCACGGCCATGAGCGTCGACCCGCGGCACGGCCGGCTCTACGTCTTCATGCCGCCGACCTCCGCCCTCGAGGACTACCTCGACATGGTCCGGGCTGTCGAGGCGACCGCCCGGGAGATGCGGATGCCGGTCATCCTGGAAGGCTACGAGCCGCCGAAGGACCCGCGCCTGACGGTGCTTCGCGTCACGCCCGACCCGGGCGTGATCGAGGTCAACGTGCACCCGGCGTCGAGCTGGGCCGAGCTCGTCGAGCAGACGACCTTCCTCTACGACGCCGCCCGGCAGACGCGGCTGATGACAGAGAAGTTCATGCTCGACGGCCGCCACACCGGCACCGGCGGCGGCAACCACTTCGTCATCGGCGGCGCGACGCCGGCCGACTCGCCGTTCCTGCGCCGGCCCGACCTGCTCGCCAGCATGATCGGCTACTGGCACGACCACCCGTCGCTCAGCTACCTGTTCTCGGGCATGTTCGTCTGCCCGACGAGCCAGGCGCCGCGCATCGACGAGGCGCGCAACGACTCGGTCTACGAGATCGAGATCGCCTTCGCCGAGCTGGCCCGCGTCGCCGAGGTGGAAGCCGGCGCCGGCCGGGCGACGCCGCCGTGGCTCATCGACCGCCTGCTGCGCAACCTGCTCATTGACGTCACCGGCAACACGCACCGGGCCGAGTTCTGCATCGACAAGCTGTACTCGCCGCATGGTCCGACCGGCCGCCTCGGCCTGCTCGAGATGCGCGCCTTCGAGATGCCGCCGCATGCGCGCATGAGCCTGGTCCAGCAGCTGCTGATGCGCGCGCTCGTGGCCCGCTTCTGGGCCGAGCCGTACCGGCCGCGGCAGCTGGCGCGCTGGGGCACCGAGCTGCACGACCGCTTCATGCTGCCCCACTTCATCTGGCGCGACCTCGCCGACGTGCTCGAGGAGCTGAACGCCTTCGGCTATGCCTTCGAGCCGGGCTGGTTCGCGGCACACCGCGACTTCCGCTTCCCGCTCCTCGGCGACTTCGCCGCTGCCGGCGTCGAGATCGAGCTGCGCATGGCGCTGGAGCCCTGGCACGTGCTCGGCGAGGAGAGCGGCGGCGGCGGCACGGCCCGCTACGTCGACTCGACGGTCGAGCGCATCGAGGTCCGCGTCAGCGGCCTGGTCGGCGGGCGCCACCTCGTCGCCTGCAACGGCCGGCGCCTGCCCCTGCAGCCCACCGGCACCGTCGGCGAGTACGTCGCCGCGATCCGCTACCGGGCCTGGACCGCGCCCTCGTCGCTGCACCCGACCATCGCCGCCCACGCGCCGCTGGTCTTCGACGTGGTCGACACCTGGATGAACCGCTCGCTGGGCGGCTGCCAGTACCACGTCGCCCACCCCGGCGGCATCAACTACACGAGCTTTCCCGTCAACGCCTACGAGGCCGAAGCACGCCGCCTGGCCCGCTTCTTCCGCAGCGGCCACACGCCGGGAACGATGGTCGTGCCGCCGGAAGCCCCCAACCCTGACTTCCCGCACACGCTCGACCTGCGTCGGCCGCACGGCTAGGGGCTGCCAAGGCCATGGCCGAACGCCTGCTCGCCGGCTACGCCGCGCCCGACGATCGCTACGACGAGCTCCTCGCCGCGCCGGGCCGGCCGCGCCCGCACTGGGACGCGTTCGTGCGCTCGCTCGCCGACCGCAGCGAGCGCGAGGTCAGCGACACGCTGTCGCTCACCGAGCGCCAGATCCGCGAGCACGGCATCACCTACAACGTCTATGCCGATGCGGCCGGCGCGCACCGGCCGTGGCAGGTCGATCCGATCCCCCTCGTCCTGCCGGCCGGAGAGTGGGAAGCCATCGCCGCCGGCATCGAGCAGCGCGCCGACCTGCTGAACCGCGTCCTCGGCGACCTGTACGGCGCGCAGTCGCTGCTCCGATCCGGGGCCCTGCCGCCGCTGGTGGTGTTCGGGCACAGCGGCTTCCTGGCGCCGGCCGAAGGACTGCGACCGGCCGGGGGCCTGCACCTGCTGCAGTACGCAGCCGACCTGGCCCGCTCGCCCGACGGCCGCTGGTGGGTCGTCGGGGACCGCACGCAGGCGCCTTCGGGCTCGGGCTACGCCCTCGAGAACCGGCTCCTCGTGTCGCGCGTGTTCCCGCGCATGTTCCGCGAGTTGCCGGTGCAGCACCTCGCCGCCTTCTTCGAGGTCCTGCGCAGCTCGCTCCTGCACTGGGCGCCGCGTGGCGACGGCCCGACCCGCATCGTCCTGCTCACCCCGGGCCCCT
>NZ_JANODC010000335.1:0-10605 GCF_031412495.1 Rhizobacter sp.
CGCAGGTCGACTACCCGACGATCCAGGTGCAGACGCTGTACCCCGGCGGCAGCCCGGACGTGATGTCGCGCACCGTGACCGCGCCACTGGAAAAGCAGTTCGGCCAGATGGCGGGACTGCAGCGCATCGCCTCGACCAGCGCGGCCCGCGCGACGGCAACGGTGCCCCGACCACCTCGCCGTGAGCCCGTCGCGCCCCTTCATCCTCCGTCCGGTGGCGACCTCGCTGCTGATGGTGGCGATCGTCCTCGCCGGACTCGTCGGCTTTCGCGCCCTGCCGCTGTCGGCCCTGCCGCAGGTCGACTACCCGACGATCCAGGTGCAGACGCTCTACCCCGGCGCCAGCCCCGAGGTGATGGCCAACACGGTGACGGCGCCGCTCGAGCGCCAGTTCGGGCAGATGTCCGGCCTGCAGCGGATGAGCTCGACGAGCGCCGCCGGCGCGTCGATCATCACCCTGCAGTTCTCGCTCAGCGAGACCCTCGACGTTGCCGAGCAGGAGGTCCAGGCCGCGATCAACGCCGGCGCCTCGCTGCTGCCGGCCGACCTGCCGGCGCCGCCGGTCTACGCCAAGGTAAACCCGGCCGACGCGCCGGTGCTGACGCTGGCGATCTCGTCCGAGACGGTGCCGCTCACCGAGGTGCAGAACCTCGTCAGCACGCGGCTGGCGCAGAAGATCAGCCAGGTCGCCGGCGTCGGCCTCGTCTCGCTTGGGGGCGGGCAGCGGCCGGCGGTGCGGATCCAGGCCGACACCCAGTCGCTCGCCTCCTACGGCATCGGCATCGACACCCTGCGCACCGCCATCACGCAGGCCAACGCGAACAGCGCTAAGGGCACCTTCGACGGGCCGCGGCGCAGCTACTCGATCAACGCCAACGACCAGCTGCTGACCGCGGCAGACTACAAGAACCTGATCGTCGCCTGGCGCAACGGCGCGCCGGTGCGCCTCGGCAACGTCGCCCAGGTGGTCGAGAGCGCCGAGAACGCGCGCCTCGGCGCCTGGGCCGGCCAGGCCGCCGACGCGGCGACCGGCGCCGAGGCCGTGCTGCGGCCGGCGATCATCCTCAACGTGCAGCGCCAGCCCGGCGCCAACGTGATCGCCACCGTCGACGCGATCAAGGCCCGGCTGCCCGAGCTGCAGCGCGGCCTGCCGGCGAACCTGCGCGTCGAGGTGCTAGCCGACCGGACGACGGGCATCCGCGCCTCGGTGCTACACGTTGAGATCGAGCTGCTGCTCGCCGTGGCGATGGTGGTGCTCGTCATCTTCGCCTTCCTGGGCAGCCCGCGCGCCACCGTCATCGCCAGCCTGGCCGTGCCGATCTCGCTGGTCGGCACCCTGTCGGCGATGGTCCTGCTCGGCTACAGCCTCAACAACCTCAGCCTGATGGCACTGACGATCGCGACCGGCTTCGTCGTCGACGACGCCATCGTCATGATCGAGAACATCTCGCGCCACATCGACGACGGCGAGCCGCCGCTCGAGGCGGCGCTGAAGGGCGCGTCGGAGATCGGCTTCACCATCATCTCGCTGACGGTGTCGCTGATCGCGGTGCTGATCCCGCTCCTCTTCATGGGCGACGTCGTGGGGCGGCTGTTCCGCGAGTTCGCGGTGACGCTGGCGATCACCATCCTCATCTCGGCGGTGGTGTCGCTGACGCTGGTGCCGATGATGGCCGCGCGCTGGCTGAAGCCGAAGCGGGAAGAGGACGCGAGCCGCCCCGGCCTCGCGGCGCGCCTGCAGCGCTCGTTCGCCGGCGTCGTCGACCGCTACGACCGGGCCCTGGTCTGGGTCCTCGACCGCGAGATGCTGACCCTCGCCGTCGCGGCGCTGACGCTCGTCCTCACGGTCGTGCTCTACTTGGTGATCCCGAAGGGCCTGTTTCCGACCCAGGACACCGGCCAGCTGCAGGCGCGCATTGAGGCCGCCCAGGACGTGTCGTACGCGCGCATGGCCGAGCTGCAGCAGGCCGCGGCGCGGGCGATCCTGCAGGACCCGGCGGTGCAGAACCTGGCCTCCTTCGTCGGCGTCGACGCCGCCAACAACACCATGCTGCACACCGGCCGCATGCTCATCAACCTGAAGCCGGAGCGCGAGGCGCAGGCGGTGGTCATGGAGCGGCTGCGCGAACGGGCGCGGCGCGTCGCCGGCATCACGCTGTACCTGCAGCCGACGCAGGACCTGACCATCGACGCCGAGACCGGGCCGACCGAATTCCGCGTCTCGATCGAGGGCGTCGACACGGCCACGGTGAACACCTGGGTCGGCCGCCTCGTCGACGAGATGCGGCGCTCGGACCGCGTCCGCAACGTGACCAGCGACGCCGGCGCACTGGGCTTCGCCGCCTTCATCGAGATCGACCGCGACACGGCGGCGCGCCTCGGCGTCACCGCCAGCGCCATCGACGACGCGCTCTACAGCGCCTTCGGCCAGCGCATCGTCTCGACGATCTTCACCGAGACCAACCAGTACCGCGTCATCCTCGAGGCGCAGCCCGGCATGCTGAGCTCGGTCGAGGGGCTCGGCAAGCTCAACCTGCGCACCGGCTCCGGCCAGCCGACGACGCTGGACGCAATCGCCCGCATCACGGAGCGCCAGGCGCCGCTGCAGGTCACGCACGTGGCCCAGTACCCGGCGTCGACGATCGGCTTCGACACCGCGCCCGGCGTCTCGCTCGGCGCGGCGGTCGACTCGATCCGCGCCGCCGCGAAGACGATCGGCCTGCCGGCCTCGGTGCAGCTCAGCTTCCTCGGCGCCTCGGGCGCCTACGAGAACTCGCTGACGAACCAGCTCTGGCTGATCCTCGCCGCGGTGGTCTGCGTCTACATCGTCCTCGGCGTCCTGTACGAGAGCACGATCCACCCGCTGACGATCTTGTCGACGCTGCCGTCGGCCGGCGTCGGCGCCCTGCTCGCCCTGCTCGTCAGCGGCAACGGGCTCGGCGTGATCGGCATCATCGGCATCATCCTGCTCATCGGCATCGTCAAGAAGAACGCGATCATGATGATCGACTTCGCCATCGACGCCGAACGCACGGAGAACAAGGCGCCGCGCGAGGCCATCCACCAGGCCGCGCTGCTGCGCTTCCGGCCGATCCTGATGACGACGCTGGCCGCGCTCTTCGCCGCCATCCCGCTGATGCTCGGCTGGGGCGAAGGCAGCGAGCTGCGCCGCCCGCTCGGCCTGGCCATCTTCGGTGGCCTCATCGTCAGCCAGCTGCTCACGCTCTTCACGACGCCGGTGATCTATCTCGCCTTCGACCGCCTGGGCCGCCGCTTCCGCGGCCGACGCGAACCCGATGCTCTGGCCGGGCAGGCTGCGCGATGACGTGCGGCGACGCATCCATCAGGCGGTGGAGCAGGGCGGTGGGGGGCGCTGCTCCGCTCATGTCCCCCGTCCCCAGCCTTGCGGCTGGGGCCTCCTCCTTTACTTCGCTGCGCAGCGCCCCCCACCACCCTGCTCCCGCAAGGCCGTCCTGGCTCGCCGAGAAGAGCGGTCCGGCCGAGGCCATCGGGTGGCCGACGGAGCGAAGTAAAGGAGGAGGTCCGAGGCGGCGCCTCGGACCGGGGGACATGAGCGGAGTCGGCCGCCCGGTGGCCTCGGCCGCAAGCAATACGGACCGGGTCCGGCGTCCGGTGGGCTCGGCCGCGAGCAGGGCGCGATGAATCTTTCTTCCCCTTTCGTCAGCCGCCCGATCGGCACCGCGCTGCTGACGCTCGGCATGGCGCTGGCCGGGATCGGCGCCTTCTTCGCGCTGCCGGTCGCGCCGCTGCCGCAGGTCGACTACCCCGCCATCTCGGTCAGCGCGCAGCTGCCGGGGGCGAGCCCGGAGACGATGGCGACCAGCGTGGCGACGCCGCTCGAGCGCCGGCTCGGCAGCATCGCCGGCGTCAACGAGATCACCTCGAACAGCTCGGTGGGCTCGACCCGGATCAGCCTGCAGTTCGCCCTCAGCCGCGACATCGACGGCGCGGCGCGCGAGGTGCAGGCGGCGATCAACGCCTCGCGGGTCGACCTGCCGGCGACGCTCCGCAGCAACCCGACCTACCGCAAGATCAACCCGTCGGATGCGCCAGTGATGATCCTCGCGCTCACCTCGCGCACGATGTCGCCGGGCCAGGTCTACGAGGCGGTGTCGAACATCGTCAGCCAGCGGCTGGCGCAGGTCGAGGGCGTCGGCGATGTCGAGCTCGGCGGCAGCACGCTGCCGGCGGTGCGCGTCGAGCTGCTGCCGTTCGCGCTGAACCACCACGGCCTGAGCGCCGAGGACGTGCGGGCCGCGATCCAGGGCTCGAACGCGACCCGGCCCAAGGGCGTGCTCGACGCCGAGGACCGGGCGCTGCAGATCTACACGCAGCGGCCTGCACGGCGCGCCGCCGACTACGCGCCGATGGTCGTCGCCTGGCGCAACGGCGCGGCGATCCGCCTCTCCGACGTCGCCCGGGTCGAGGACGGCGTCGAGAACAACCGCACGCTCGGCCTCTTCAACGGCCGGCCGGCGGTGATCGTGCTCGTCACCCGGCAGCCCGGCGCCAACGTAATCGAGACCGTCGACGGCGTGCGCGCCCTGCTGCCGGAGCTGCGCGCGCAACTGCCGTCGGGGGTCGAGCTCGAGGTCGCGTCGGACAGCACGAACTCGATCCGCGCCTCGCTGCTCGAGATCGAGCTCACGCTGCTGATCTCGATCGTCCTGGTCGTCCTCGTCGTCGGCGTGTTCCTGCGCAACCTGCGCGCGACCCTGATCCCGGCGGTCGCGACGGTCGTGTCGCTGCTCGGCACCTTCGCCGTGATGTTCCTGCTCGGCTTCTCGCTCAACAACCTCAGCCTGATGGCGCTGACGGTGGCGACCGGCTTCGTCGTCGACGACGCCATCGTCGTGCTCGAGAACACGAGCCGGCACATCGAGGCGGGCATGGATCGCCTGCAGGCGGCGCTGCTCGGCGCCCGCGAGGTCGGCTTCACGGTGCTCTCGATCAGCGTCTCGCTGGTCGCGGTGTTCATCCCGCTGCTCTTCATGGAGGGCCTGGTCGGTCGCCTCTTCAAGGAATTCGCGGTGACGCTGTCGGTTGCGGTGCTCATCTCGCTCGTCGTCTCGCTGACGACGACGCCGATGATGTGCGCCTGGCTGCTCAGGCCGGCCAACGCGGCGAAGCGGGCGCCGGGCCGGCTGGCCGGGTGGGCCCAGGGCGGCTACCGGCGGATGCTCCGCGTCTACGAGCAAAGCCTGGACTGGGCCCTGGCCAGCCGCTGGCTCGTGCTCTTCATCCTGCTCGCCGTCGTCGCCCTCAACGTCTACCTCTTCGCGGCGGTGCCGAAGGGCTTCTTCCCGCGCCAGGACTCCGGCCAGCTGCAGGGCGGCCTGCGCGCCGATCAGAGCATCTCGTCGCAGGCGATGGGCGAGAAGCTCCGCCAGGTGGTCGGCATCATCACGCGCGACCCGGCGGTGGCGACCGTGGTCGGCTTCACCGGCGGCGGCCGCGCCGGCGGCGGCTTCATGTTCGTGAACCTGAAGCCTCTCGCCGAGCGCGCCGACAGCGGCCAGGCGGTGATCGCACGCCTGCGCCCGCAGCTGGCGCAGGTGACCGGCCTGACGGTCTTCCTCAACCCGGTGCAGGACGTGCGCGCCGGCGGCCGGCAGAGCAGCTCCACCTACCAGTACACGCTGAAGAGCGACAGCCTGGCCGACCTGCGCGTCTGGGCGACCCGGCTCGCCGAGCGCATGAAGCAGCAGCCGGAGGTCGTCGACGTCGACACCGACCAGCAGGTCAACGGCGTCGAGACGCGGGTCGAGGTCGACCGCGACAGCGCTGCTCGTCTCGGCCTGACCTTGACCGCGATCAACGCGGCGCTCTACAACGCCTTCGGCCAACGCCAGGTCGCGACGATCTACGACGAGCTGAACCAGTACAAGGTGGTCATGGAGTGGGCGCCGCCATACACGCAGGGGCCGAACGCGCTCCACGACGTGTACGTGCCGGCGCGCAGCCAGGCGGGCGCGGCACCGGCGGCGTCCGGGGTGAGCACCCCGCCCGGCGCGGCCGCGAACCCCGGCGCGCGCGACCCGTCGACCGGCAGCGCCCTCAGCAACACGCCGACGCCGCTGGTGCCGCTCACCGCGGTGGCGCGCTTTCGCGAGGGCGCGACGCCGACCTCGATCAGCCACCAGGACGCCGAGCTCGCGACGACCATCTCGTTCAACCTGCCCGAGGGCGGAACGCTCGACGAGGCCGGGCGGGCGATCCGCCAGGCCGAGGCCGACATCGGCATGCCGACCCACGTGCGTGGCTCGTTCCAGGGCACGGCCCTCGTGGCGGCGCAGTCGCAGGCGCAGCAAGCGATGCTCATCCTCGCGGCGATCGCCGTCATCTACCTGGTGCTCGGCATGCTCTACGAAAGCCTGGTCCATCCGGTCACGGTGCTGTCGACGCTGCCCTCGGCCGGCGTCGGCGCCGTCCTCGCCCTGCTCGTGTTCCGGATGGAGTTCTCCATCATCGCCCTCATCGGCGTCCTGCTGCTCATCGGCATCGTCAAGAAGAACGCCATCCTCATCATCGACTTCGCGCTCGAGGCGGAGCGAACGCGCGGCCTGTCCGCCGTCGAGGCCGTGCGCGAGACCTGCCTGCTGCGCTTCCGGCCGATCCTGATGACGACCCTCGCGGCCGGGCTCGGCGCGCTGCCGCTGGCCATCGGCTTCGGCGAGGGCGCCGAGCTGCGCCGGCCGCTCGGCGTCGCCATCATCGGCGGCCTCGTCGCCAGCCAGCTGCTCACGCTGCTGACGACGCCGGTCGTCTACGTCCTGCTCGATCAGCTGCGGACGCGACGGCTGCGGCACCGGCCCCCACCGGCCGCTCCGGCGCCCAGTCTCGCGGGGGGTGCGCCATGAGCGCACGCACGGACGTCCGCCCTCCGCGCACCGAGCGGCCGCTGCGCCTGCGCCTGCGCAGCTTCGGGATCGCGACCCTGGCCGCGGCCCTGGCCGGCTGCGCCAGCGGACCCGACTACCGGCGCCCGGACGCCGCCGCGCCGGCCACCTACAAGGAAGCGGCGACCGCAGCCGGTGCGACGTGGCTTCCGGCCGCGCCTTCCGACACCCTGGACCGCGGCCCCTGGTGGCGACTCTTCGGCGACGCCGAGCTCGACCGCCTGATGGCGCAGGTGGAGCCGGCGAACCAGGGCGTTGCCGCGGCGGTCGGCAGCTACCGGCAAGCGCAGGCCCTGGTCCGCGAAGCGCGCGCGTCTCGCTTCCCCGCCCTCGGCGTCAGCGTCACGGCGCGGCGAAGCGGCGGCCGGAGCACGCCCGAGCAGTCGTCGCTCGGCGCGTCGCTCGACGCCGACTGGGCACCCGACATCTGGGGCCGGCTCGGACGCGGCGTCGAGCGCGTGCGCGCCGGCGAGCAGGCGAGCGCCGCCGACCTGGCCGCGGCGCGCCTGTCGGCGCAGGGCGAGCTCGCCACCGACTACTTCCTGCTGCGCGAAGCCGACGCCGAGGCGGCGCTGCTGCAGCAGACGCTCGAAGGCTACGAGCGCAGCCTGCAGATCGCGCAGAACCGCTACGCCGCCGGCATCGTCGCGCGCACCGACGTGCTGCAGGCCGAGACGCAGCTCGCCAGCACGCGCGCCGAAGTCGCCGCCCTGCGCGCCGACCGGGCCCGCTTCGAGCACGCCATCGCCGTGCTCGTCGGCAAGGCGCCCGCCGAGTTCTCCTTGCCCGAGGCACCGTGGACGACGACGGTGCCGGCCGTGCCGCCGGGCCTGCCCTCGACCCTGCTCGAGCGCCGGCCCGACATCGCCGCCGCCGAGCGCGCCGTCGCTGCGGCGAACGCGCAGATCGGCATCGAGCGTTCCGCTTTCTTTCCGAGCCTCACGCTCGGCAGCTCGCTCGGCTCCGGCGGCTCGCGCATCGGCGACCTGTTCAGCGTGTCGGGCGCGCTGTGGTCGCTCGGCGCGTCGCTGGCGCAGACGGTCTTCGACGCCGGGGCGACGCGCGCCCGCGTCGCCGGCGCCGAAGCGGCGCGCGATGCCGCCGTGGCGCGCTACCGGCAGACCGCGCTCACCGCGTTCCAGGCCGTCGAGGACCAGCTCTCGACGACGCGCTCGCTCGCCGAGCAGGGCGACCTGCGCCGGCAGGCGTCGAACGCGGCCGACCTGATCGAGCAGCAGATGCTCAACCGCTACCGGGCCGGCCAGGTCAGCTACACCGAGGTCGTCACGACGCAGGCCTCGGCCTTGTCGGCGCGGCGCTCGCTGGTGCGCATCGCCGTCGACCGCCAGGTGAGCGCCATCGCCCTGATCCAGGCCCTCGGCGGCGGCTGGTCGACGAGCAGCCCCGTCGCTATCGAAACACCCTAGCCTTGCGGCGCGGACCGTCCGTCAGAATTCCCGCTCACTTCGAGGGAGCCGGGCAGGAACCATGGACAAGATCTGGCTGAAGCAATACCCGGCGGGCGTGCCGGCGGAGATCGACGTCGCGCAGTACCCGTCGCTGGTGGCCCTGCTCGACGAGAGCTTTCGCCGCTTCGCCGATCGCATCGCCTACAAGTTCATGGGCAAGGCGATCACCTTCCGGCAGGTCGACGATGCCTCGCGCGCGCTCGCCGCGTGGCTGCAGGCGCAGGGCTACGCCAAGGGCGACCGCATCGCGATCATGATGCCCAACGTGCCGCAGTACCCGGTCGCCGTGGCGGCGATCCTGCGTGCCGGCTTCGTCGTCGTCAACGTCAACCCGCTCTACACCCCGCGCGAGCTCGAGCACCAGTTGAAGGACTCGGGCGCCAAGGCCATCCTCATCGTCGAGAACTTCGCCTCGACGCTGCAGAAGGTCATGGCCGCGGTGCCGACGAAGACGGTCGTGCTCACGGCCCTCGGCGACATGCTCGGCTTTCCGAAGTCGATGATCGTCAACACCGTGGTGCGCAAGGTGAAGAAGATGGTGCCGGCCTTCGAGCTGCCCGGCGCCATCCGCTTCAACGACGCCGTGGCGCAGGGCCGCGGCAAGACCTTCACGCCGGCGCAGGCCGGCCCGGAGGACGTCGCCGTGCTGCAGTACACCGGCGGGACCACGGGCGTGAGCAAGGGCGCCGTGCTGCTGCACAGGAACCTCGTCGCCAACATCCTGCAGTCCGAGGCCTGGTACCAGCCGGCGCTGAAGAAGATCCCCGCCGGCGAACAGATCGTGACGATCTGCGCCCTGCCGATCTATCACATCTTCGGCTTCAACACGAACATGATGCTGGCAATGCGCATGGGCGGCGCCAACATCCTGATCGCCAACCCGCGCGACCTGCCGGGCATGTTCAGCCAGCTGAAGGGCGAGAAGTTCCACAGCTTCCCCGCCGTCAACACCCTGTTCAACGCGATGGCCAACCATCCGGACTTCGGCAATGTCGACTGGACCGGCCTCGTCATCTCGGTCGGCGGCGGCATGGCGGTGCAGAGCGCGACCGCCAAGCTCTGGCTCGAGAAGACGGGCTGCCCCATCGTCGAGGGCTACGGCCTGTCCGAGACCTCGCCTTCGGTGAGCTGCAATCCCGTCGACAGCACGGCCTTCAGCGGCAACATCGGCCTGCCGATGCCGAACACCGAGATGAAGCTGCTCGACGACGACGGCAACGAGGTGCCGATGGGCATGCCGGGCGAGATCGCGATCAAGGGCCCGCAGGTGATGGCCGGCTACTGGCAGCGCGACGACGAGACGGCCAAGGTGATGACGGCCGACGGGTGGTTCCGCAGCGGCGACATCGGCGTCGTCGACGAGCGCGGCTTCTTCAAGATCGTCGACCGCAAGAAGGACATGATCCTGGTCAGCGGCTTCAACGTCTACCCCAACGAGGTCGAGGACGTCGTCACGCAAATGCCCGGCATCCTGGAGTGCGCGGCGGTCGGCGTGGCCGATGCCAAGGCGGGCGAGGCCGTCAAGCTCGTCATCGTGAAGAAGGACCCGGGCGTGACCGAAGCGGCCGTCCGCGCCTACTGCGAAGCCAACCTGACCGGCTACAAGCGGCCGAAGATCGTGGAATTCCGCACCGACCTGCCCAAGACGCCGGTGGGCAAGATCCTGAGGCGGGAGCTGCGCGACAAGGTCTGACGGGCCCGCAAGCCGTCCGGCGCCCAATCCTGCACTGTCCGCGCCTGCCTCGGCCGGTTCGCCGGGCGTGGCTGCTGCTACATTCACCCGCCGCAGGGTTCAGGAGATGCGGATGAGCGGAGGGAACCGGTGATCTGGGCGAAAACTGACGCGGGCCGGGCCGAGATGCAGCAGCGCGCGCTGGTGAAAGAGCGCCCGCAGCGCAACCTCCTGCTCATGATCGACGGCAAGAACTCCGAGGAGAAGCTCCTCGCCGGCCTGGCCGGTATCACGGCCCAGGACTTCAAGACCCTCGAAGGCCTCGGCCTCATCACCCAGCTTGCGGCGGCACCCGCGCCGGCGCCGCCTGCACCGGGTGCGGAGGCAGCGGCAGCCGCCGGCCGACCCGTCGACATCGACATCGATGCCGCCACGATCGACTTCGCGACCCTGCGCGGCGCCCTCGGCAAGCTCATCTCCAAGGAGCTCGGCATGCGCGGCATCGGCATGTCGATGGTCCTCGAGGAAGCGATCACCGTCGACGA
>NZ_JANODC010000336.1:0-2435 GCF_031412495.1 Rhizobacter sp.
CTGGTCGCGCACCGACTCGTCCTGCAGACGATCGCGCGCCTGCTGTCTGAATCGACGCTCGCCGAGCTGAGGGCCGCGGCCCAGGGCATCGACGACGCCGGCATGCAGGAAGCCAACCCGGACGTGCACATGCGCCGGGTCGCGGAAGAGATCTGGAGCATCCTCGAGCTCACCGGCTGAGGCCGGCCGCGCGTCGACGCAGAATGCGTCGATGGATTTGCCCGCCGATCCACGCCCGCCTGTCGCCGCCGCGAATCGGTCCCGCCGGCTGCTGATCCGGGCCGCGTGGGCCGTCCTGGCCTTCGTCCTGGTGTGGAGCGCGGCCTGGTTCTACGTGCCGCCGCTGGTCCGCCACTTCGCCGAAAAGGTCGCTGCCGAGACGCTGGGCCGCCGCCTGACGCTCGGTGCGGTCACCTTCCAGCCCTGGACCCTGACGTTCGCCGTCGAATCGCTGGCGATCGCCGGCGCCGAGCCACCCGGCGCCGCCGCCGGCGCGAAGGCGACGCCGGCCGCCGCGCAGCTGGCGGTCCGTCGCATCGAGGCCGACCTGGCGATCGAATCGGTGCTCCGCGGGGCTCCGGTCGTCGACTCGCTGCGCATCGAAGCGCCCACGCTCCGCATCGCCCGCGACGCTGCCGGCCGGCTCGACGTCGACGACGTCCTCGAGCGTCTCGCCGCCCGCTTCGCTGCCGACAAGGACGCGGCACCGGCCCGCTTCGCGGTCCACAACATCGTCGTCACGCAAGGCAGCGCGGACCTGCTCGACGCCGGCGCGAAGGCGAGCCACCGCCTCCGCGAGCTCGAGCTCGGCGTGCCCTTCGTCAGCTCGCTGCCGTCGCAGCGCGAGATCCAGGTCCAGCCCCGCCTGGCCTTCGTGCTCGACGGCAGCCGCTTCGACTCCGCCGCCGAGGCGACGCCGTTCAGCGACAGCGGCCAGGGGCAGGCCAGCGTCAGGCTCGTGGGTGTCGACGTGGTTCCCTGGCTCGCCTACCTCCCGAAGAACCTGCCGCTGCAGCTGCGCGAGGGGGTGCTCGGCGCCGACCTGCGCCTGGCCTTCGAGCAGCGGCCGAAGCTCTCGCTGCGCATCGGCGGCACCGTCGACGTCGCCGGGCTGAAGGTCGTCGACGCGACGGGGCAGCCGCTCATGGACGTCGCCGCGATCCGCATCGGCATCGACGAGCTGCGGCCGCTGGAGGGCCTGCTGCGCATCGGCCAGGTCGACGTGCAGGCGCCGCAGCTGCAGGCGACGCGCGATCGGCAGGGCCGATTCAACCTCGTTCCGGCGGCGGCGCCGCGTGCCACGGAGCGGGCGCCGGCGGCGACCCCTGCTTCCGCGCCTGCCGCGGCAGCGCCCTCGACCGCAGCCCCTTCTTCCGGGGCTGCTGCAGCGTCGGCGCCGGACTCGCGCTGGCGCGTCGCCGTCGCCACCCTGTCGGTGCGGGCCGGCCGCGTCGACTGGCGCGACGCGGTGACCGTGCCAGCGACGGCGCTGGCGCTGGCCGACGTCTCCATCGATGCGAGCGGGTTGCGCTGGCCGCTCGATGCGCCGGCGACGTTCAAGGGCGAAGGCATGCTTGGCGGCGTCGAGGGCAAGGGACGGCTGGCGGTGTCGGGGCAGGGCCACGGCGCCGGCGCGGCCGTGAACGCATCGCTCGATGCCTGGCCGCTCGCCCTCGCCGCCCCCTACCTGCGCGGCGTGCTCGCGCCGGCGCTGGCCGGCAACCTGAGCGGCGACGTGACCGTCGCGTGGCGGCCCGGCGTCGGCGGCGCCGCTGACACGATCCGGGTCGACGCGAAGCGGATCGCCATCGACGCCTTGCGCCTGGGCAGCGCCAAGGCGCCGGAGCTGGCCGCCGACCGCATCGAGGTCACGGCGGCGAGCCTCGACACCGCCGCACGCTCTCTGCGTGTGGGCCGGCTGGCCCTGCTCGCGCCGAGCGTGCGGCTCGCGCGCGACGCCGGCCGGCAATGGAACGTCCAGCGCTGGACGGTGGCCGGCACACCAGCGCCGGCCTCGGCATCGGCACCAGCGACCCCATCCGCATCGGCCACGGCGTCGTCGTCAGACCCGACGCCCGCGTCCGCGTCTGCAACCGCCCCCGCAGGGATTCGGACCAGCTCGCCCTGGACCCTCGCCGTCGACGAGCTCGAGCTCGGCAAGGGCCGCGTCGCTTTCGCCGATGCTGCCCAGGCCCAGCCGGTCGCCCTCGACCTCTCCGAGCTGAGCCTGAACCTGCGCGGCTTCGCGCTCGATGCCAGCGGCCCGCTGCCGTTCCGGCTCGCCGCCCGCGTTGCCGTGCCGGCCCCGGCGGCCCGCACGGGGACGCGGGCGGCGAGCCGGTACGGCAGCGGGCCGCTGGCATCGAGCGCGAAGCCCCGCAGGTTCATGCTCAGCACGGAGAGGTCGGGGGCGACCGGCTGGGCCTGGGCAGCAT
>NZ_JANODC010000337.1:0-3281 GCF_031412495.1 Rhizobacter sp.
CTACTTCCGGATCGGCAACTGGGTCGGCCGCAAGGTCTCGAAGGGGCTGTACCGCGTGCGCCTCGGCTACGTGGACACCGAGTCGATGAAGGCCGTGCCCGAGAACGCGACGGTGGTCTTCGTCATGAACCACCGCTCGAACATGGACTACATCCTGGCCAGCCACCTGGCGGTCGAGCAGGCGGCACTGTCGTACGCCGTCGGCGAATGGGCCCGGACCTGGCCGCTGTCGGCGCTGATCCGCTCGATGGGCGCCTACTTCGTGCGCCGCAACTCCAAGGACGAGCTGTACCGGCGCGTCCTCGAGTGCTACGTGGCGATGGCGACGCAGGCCGGCGTGCCGCAGGCGGTGTTCCCCGAAGGCGGCCTGACCCGAGACGGCCTGCTGCGCGAGCCGCGCCTGGGCGTCATCGACTACATGCTGCGCGGCTTCACGCTCGACGGCGAGCGCGACCTCGTCTTCCTGCCCCTCGGGCTCAACTACGACCGCGTCCTCGAGGACCGCACCCTGCTGCTCTCGGTCGACCCGGACGCGCGCCGGCCGAGCAACTTCTGGGCGGTGTGGAACACGCTCGGCTTCGTCGTCAACAACGTGCGCCTGATGCTGAAGAGCGGCTGGCGCCGCTTCGGCTACGCCTGCGTCAACTTCGGCACCCCGGTCTCGATGCGCGCCTGGTGCGCCGAGCGCGGCGTCGACTTCCAGAAGCTCGGCGGCGACGCGCGCCGGCGCGCCATCGCCGGCCTCGGTGCCGAGCTCATGGCGGCGGTCGGCCGCAACGTGCCGGTGCTGCCGGTGCCCTTGATCGCCACCGTCTTCGTCCAGCAGCAGGACCGGGCGGTCTCGGAGCTGGAGCTGAAGGCCGAGGTCAGGCAGCTGGTCGAGAAGCTCGAGGCCGCCGGCGCGCACATCTACGTGCCGCGACAGGACCTCGACTACGCCGTGACCGTCGGCCTGCGCGCGCTGACCCTGCGCCGCCTGCTCGACGAGAAGGACGGCCTCTTCCAGGCCCGGCCGGGCGAGCTGCCGCTGATCCGCTACTACGCCAACTCGATCGCCCAGTTCACTCGATCCGGCACGCCTCTTCGAACCTGAGGCGCGGGCTGCGCGCGAAGAGCTGCGAGGGGTCGCCGTGGCCCAGGTTGCAGAGAAAATTGGTGCGCACCGAGGTGCCGGTCCAGAACGCCGCGTCGACCTTTTCGGCGTCGAAGCCGCTCATCGGCCCGCAGTCGAGGCCGACGGCGCGCGCGGCGATGATGAAGTAGCCGCCCTGCAGGCTCGAGTTCCGGAAAGCCGTGGCCTCGGCCAATTCCTGCTTGCCGGCGAACCACGACTTCGCATCGGCGTGCGGGAAGAGCTGTGGCAGCTTGTCGGCGAAGGCCATGTCCATGCCGAGGATGGCGGTCACGGGTGCCGAGCGCGTCTTCTCCACGTTCCCCGGCGACACGCAGGCGAGCAGCCTTGCCTTGGCCGCCGGCGAGGCGACGAAGACGATGCGCGCCGGCGACGAGTTGGCCGAGGTCGGCCCCCACTTCATCAAGTCGTAGATCTGGCGCAGCTGCGCGGTGGGCACGGGCTCGGCGGTGAAGCCGTTGTGCGTGCGGGCTTCGAGGAAGAGCTGTTCGGTAGTGACGTTCATGCGGGCCAGGGGATGCGCCGGGCGCGGCCGGCATCGATCCATTCTGGCCGCGCCCTGCGCCCGGTGCGGTTGGGGCATTCGCCGGCAGCGTTCGCGCCCGCTGCACTACGGCTCGACAATGGCCGCATGTTCTCGCCTTCGCAGCACGACGTCCGCAGCTTCTTCGTCGCTGCCGGGAAGAAGCGCGCCGCCAGCCTGCCGCTGACGCCGCTGGAGACGATCGCCGCCGACTGGATCGACGGCCACCCGGAGTACGCCGGCGACCTGGCCGACGAGACCGCCGCCCTCGAGGCGAGCTACACCGGCGAGGGCGGCCGCGAGAACCCGTTCCTGCACCTGTCGATGCACCTGTCGATCAGCGAGCAGGTGTCGATCGACCAGCCGGCGGGCATCCGCCAGGCCTTTCTCCTGCTTGCCGCGAGGCTCGGCTCGCAGCACGCCGCCCAGCACGAGGTGATGGAGTGCCTGGGCCGGATGCTGTGGGACTCGCAGCGCAGCGGCCTGCCGCCCGACGGCGAGAGCTACGTCGATTGCGTCAGGCGGCGGGCGACGGCGCGTTGACGCAGCCGGGCGCTGACGCGCTCAGGCCGCCTTGCGCCGGCCCAGCCCCAGCCACATGACGGTCGCGACGACGAGCAACCCGCCGCCGACCTGCGACGGCGCGATGCGCTGGCCGAGGATGGCCCAGGCCAGGACCAGCGCGAAGATCGGCTCGACGTTCATGATCGCCGAGTTGCCGACGACGCCGAGCCGCGGCAGCACCGTGAACATGATCGTGAACGCGGTGCCGTAGAGGAAGGTCAGCGCGAGCAGCCCCCACCAGCCGGCCGGCGCCTGCGGGAAGTGGAACTCGCCCTGCGCGGCGACGGCGGCGAAGGCGACGAGCGCCGCGAAGCCCATGGTGCTCGCCGTGCGCAGGCGGCCGTCGAGGTCGCCGGCCTCGTGCTGCGTCAGGACCAGGGCCAGGCCGAAGAGCGCCGCCGCGGCGAGCGCAAAGGCGACGCCGACGCCGATCCGACCCCACTGCGCCTGCGCGCCGAGGCCGGACGCGGCGCCGAGCACGTCGAGGGCGAGGGCCAGGCCGACCAGCATGAACGGCATGGCCAGGACGACGCGGCGCTCCGGCCGGTGCCCGTAGACGAGGCGGGCCCAGCCCGCCGTCCAGAGCGGGAAGGTGTTGAAGGCGAGCAGGGCCAGGGCCACCGGCAGCCGCGCCACCGCCGAGTAGAGGCACAGGCTCTGCAGGCCGACGAGCACGCCGATCAGCGGCAGGGCGCGACGCTGCCGGCGGTTCACGCGCACCGGCACCCGCGCCACAAAGAGCAGCAGGCCGACGACGCACGCCGTCACGGTGCTGCGAAAGCCCACGGCGGTGGCGACGTCGACGCCGTGGTCGAAGGCGACGCGCGCGGCGACGTGGTTCGACCCCATCATGAAGGCAATGAGCAGCAGCGTCGCGAACGCCGCCCCCGAAAGCGACGACCGCGGCGCCTCGACGGCTCTCATCGACCCCGGTCCATCGCCGTGGCGGTCAGTTGCCGACCAGGCCGCTGCGGATCGCGTAGACCGTCATCTCGGAGTTGTTGGTCAGGCCGAGCTTCTCGAGGACGCGGGCACGGTACACGCTCACCGTCTTCGGGCTCA
>NZ_JANODC010000338.1:0-15599 GCF_031412495.1 Rhizobacter sp.
GGCTTCGAGCAGGCGCAGAAGGACATCTGCGGCGAGTTCGAGAACACCTTCATGATGTACCTGCCGCGCCTGTGCGAGCACTGCCTGAATCCGGCCTGCGTCGCCTCGTGCCCCTCGGGCTCGATCTACAAGCGCGAGGAAGACGGCATCGTCCTGGTCGACCAGGACAAGTGCCGCGGCTGGCGCATGTGCGTGAGCGGCTGCCCGTACAAGAAGATCTACTACAACTGGAAGAGCGGCAAGGCGGAGAAGTGCACCTTCTGCTACCCGCGCATCGAGGCCGGCGAGCCGACGGTGTGCAGCGAGACCTGCGTCGGCCGCATCCGCTACCTCGGCGTCCTGCTCTACGACGCCGACCGCATCCAGGAGGCCGCCAGCGTCGAGCACGACCGCGACCTCTACCAGGCCCAGCTCGACATCTTCATGGACCCCCACGATCCGGCGGTGATCGCGCAGGCCCGGCTCGACGGCATTCCCGACAAGTGGATGGACGCGGCGCGCATCAGCCCGGTCTACAAGATGGCGGTGCAGTGGAAGGTGGCGCTGCCGCTGCACCCCGAGTACCGCACGCTGCCGATGGTCTGGTACGTGCCGCCGCTGTCGCCGATCAGCGCCGCCGCCAACGCCGGGCACATCGGCAGCAACGGCGACATCCCCGACGTGAGCCAGCTGCGCATCCCCGTCAAGTACCTGGCCAACCTGCTGACCGCCGGCGACACGGTGCCGGTGGTGCGGGCGCTCGAGCGCATGCTGGCGATGCGGGCCTACCAGCGCGCCAAGCACGTCGACGGCCGCATCGACACGGCCGTGCTGGAGCGGGTCGGCATCAGCCGGGCCGAGGTCGAGGACATGTACCACGTGATGGCGATCGCCAACTACGAAGACCGCTTCGTGATCCCGTCGACGCACCGCGAGTACGCCGAGAACACCTTCGACATGCGCGGCGGCTGCGGCTTCACCTTCGGCAACGGCTGCTCCGAAGGGACGAGCAAGGCGAGCCTGTTCGGCGGGGCCAAGAAGCGCACGATTCCCATCAAGGCGGAGGTCTGACCATGTTCGCAGCGAAATCCGCGCCGTCGATGGCGACCAGCCTGCGCGTTTTGGCGGCGCTGCTCGGCTACCCCGACGTGCGCCTGCGCAGCCATCTCGCCGAGATGCGCGAGCTCCTGCTCGAGGAGCGTTCCTTCTCGCCGGGCCGGCGCGACGAGCTCGTCGCCCTGATCGATGCCCTGCGGCGTGCCGACGCGCTCGACATCGAGGCCAAGTACGTCGAGCTGTTCGACCGCGGCCGCGCCACCTCGCTGCACCTGTTCGAGCATGTGCACGGCGACTCGCGCGACCGCGGTCCGGCGATGATCGACCTCGGCAAGACCTACGAGACGGCCGGCCTCGTCCTCGCCGAGGGCGAACTGCCCGACTACCTGCCCGCGGTGCTCGAGTTCGTCTCGACCCAGCCGCGGCGGGAGGCCAAGGCTTTTCTGGCCGAGATGGCGCACATCTTCAATGCCGTCTTCGGCGCCCTGCAGCAGCGCGAATCGGCCTACGCGAGCGTGCTCGGCGCGCTGCTCGACCTGGCCGGGGAAAAGGCGCAGGCGGTGAAGCTGGCGCCCGAAGAGCCGATCGACGAAAGCTGGGCCGAGCCGGTGGTGTTCGACGGCTGCTCGTCGAAGGGCCAGGCGCGGCCCGACCAGGCGCAGCCCATCCGCATCGTCCGCAAGCCCGCACCCGGCGCGACCCAAGGAGCATCGGCATGAGCGGCGTCTACGGCTTCCTGTTCCAGGTCTATCCCTACGTGTGCCTGACGGTGTTCGTGGTGGGCAGCCTGATCCGTTTCGATCAGAACCAGTACAGCTGGAAGAGCGACTCGTCGCAGCTGCTGCGCGCCGGCACCCTGCGCTGGGGCAGCAACCTCTTCCACGTCGGCATCCTCTTCCTCTTCTTCGGCCACCTGGTCGGCCTCTTCACGCCGCACGTCGTGTACGGCACGGTGATGAGCGCGGGCACCAAGCAGATGCTCGCGGTGTGGGCGGGCGGGATCGCCGGCGCGGTGTGCTTCGTCGGCCTGTCCCTGCTGCTCTACCGGCGGGTCTTCGACCCGCGCATCCGCCTGACCAGCCACCCGACCGACATCGCCGTGCTTGCCATCCTCTGGGTCCAGCTCGTGGTCGGGCTGATCACGCTGCCGTACTCGTGGCAACACCCCGACGGCAGCGTGATGGTGATCCTGGCCGACTGGGCCCAGCGCATCGTCACCCTGCGGCCGGTGGACGCGACCGCGCTCGCCGCACTGCCCTGGCCGTACCTGTTCCACATCGTCTTCGGCATGACGATCTTCCTGCTCTTCCCCTTCAGCCGCCTGGTGCACGTCTGGAGCGGCTTCGCGACGATCGGCTTCCTGTTCCGCCCGCACCAGGTCGTGCGCAGCCGGCGCCTGAACGTGCCTGCGGGCCGGCTCAGGCCGGCTTCTGTCATCGTGCCTGCGGCCAACGCATCGCGCGGCGCTGCTGCCGGCCGACCGGCGCCCGCGACCCCAGCACCCCTCGCCGCGCCCGTCGACGTCATCCGGCCTGCCACACCATGAACACCCACCAGGACATCGCCCGCGTCAACCGAGTCGCCCTGCACCCGCCCGGGGAACCGGTCGCCGCCGAGGCATTGCGGCAGCGTGCCTGCACCGAGCTGCTGCGCCAGGCGGCGATCGATGCCGGCCTGCTCGACGGTACCGACACGCCTGGCGACGACGGCGTGGTCAGCGCCGTGGCATCGACCGCGATCGACGCCCTGCTCGAGCGCGAGCTGCACGTGCCCGACCCGTCCGACGAAGCGGCGATGCGTCACCACGCGGCGCACCTGGCGCGCTACTGCACCGGCGAACGGGTTCGCGTCCGGCACATCCTGTTCGCGGTGACGCCGGGCATCGACGTCGTCAAGCTGCGCAACCGGGCCGAGACCTGTCTCCTCGACGTGCGATGCCACGACGGCAGCACCGGCGACGGCTTCGGCAAGGCGGCGCGCGAGCTCTCCAACTGCCCGAGCGGCGAGCAGGGCGGCGAGCTCGGCTGGCTGGCCGCGAACGACTGCGCGCCCGAGTTCGCGCGCGAGCTGCTCGGCCACGTCGAGGTCGGCGTGCTGCCGCGCCTGGTGCACAGCCGTTTCGGGCTGCACGTCGTCGAAGTGCTCGAGCGCGACCCCGGCGAGGCGCAGGGCTTCGAGGCCGTGCATGGCGCGGTGCGCATGGCGCTGCGCCAGCAGGCCTTCGTGACGGCGCTGCGCCAGAACCTGCAGGTGCTGGCCGGCAAGGCGGCACTCGAAGGGGTCGACCTCGACGCGGCCGACACGCCGCTGGTGCGGTGACGCTGCTGGTGGCGCTGCCGGTGACGCCGCAGGCAGGGCCCGCGGCGCCGGACGAGCTGCTGCAGCGCCTGCGCCGCTTTCACGACGACTACTTCCCGGCCGTTCGCGGCCGCTTCGAGTCCCTGGTGCAGGACGGCCAGCACCCCAGCATCCTCTTCATCGGCTGCTCCGACTCGCGCCTGGTGCCCTATCTGCTCACCGGCACCGGGCCCGGCGAGGTGTTCATGGTCCGCAACGTCGGCGCGTTCGTGCCGCCGCACGACGGTGGCATGGGGCACCACGGCACGGCGGCGGCGATCGAGTTCGCCGTCCTCAGGCTCGGCGTCGCACGCATCGTCGTCTGTGGCCACAGCCATTGCGGCGGCATACGCGCGCTCTACGAGGAAGCGACGCCCGAAGCGCCGAACCTCGCGGCGTGGCTCGAGCTCGGCCGCGAGGCGGCATTGCCGGTGCAGATGACGCCCGAGGCACTGCGCCGGACCGAGCAGCGCGAAGCCTGACCCGTCGCAGGCCACCAGGATCCCCCATGCAGCCTTCCTCCTTGCACACCGTTTCCATGTTCGACCAGTTCCGCGCGGCCGCCTCAGCCGAAGCAGAGCCGCAGCGCATGCTCTTCGTGTTCGCCGCCGCCGCGTTGCCCGACGACGCCACGCCGGCCCAGCGCGCGAGCTTCAGCGCCGGCCGCGGCGGCACCCTGACGCCGCTGACGTGCGTCGACAAGAGCCCGGCCGATCTGGCCGGCTTCGAGGCACTCGTCGCCGAGGCCAGCGAGGCGGGCCCGGCGTGGGACGTCGTCTTCGCTGCCGGCCTGTCGGGACGGGCCGGCCGGGCACCGAGCGCGGAGCAGGTCGAGCGTGCGCTCGATACGATGGTCGGGCGCGTTCGTGGCGGAACGATCGGCAACCTGCTGGCGCTCGATCGAACGGGAGAAGCGCTGCAGTTCATATGAAGCGGCGGGCGCGTGGTCCAGGATCGGCAGGCCGCCGTCGAAGGCACACTCAATGCGTCATCGACACCGGCGACACGGCTGCCCCCCTACCTCACCAACAGCACGACAGGCGAGTTGTTCAGCGCACCTGCAGCCACGCTTCCGAGCAGCGCGCGCTCGAGGCCGCTGACGGCCCGTGCTCCCACGACAAGGACGTCACCCCGATGCTCGGCGACGGCCTTCAACAGGCTCGCGAGTGGCGCTCCGGGCCGAATCTCACCCTCTGCCTTCCAGCCGGCGCGCTGCAAGCGAGCGACGCCTGCGTCGACTAGCGTCTGACCTTGTCGACGCTTTTCTTCGTTCATCGTCGCCAGTTCGCCGAGGATGCGCGTGCGAATCGATGCCGGCAAGCGACCGATCGACGGTGCAGTGACCGGCTCGACCACATTGACGAGGATGGCGCGGGTGCCGCGTCCAGGCTCGAGCGAGCCGAGAAAATCCAGCGCACGCTCGGCGTTGTAGCAGCCATCGAAGCCGACGACGAAGCGGCGCACGGCGGCCGGGGCTTCGCGCACGACCAGCACCGGGCAGGAGGCCTGCTCGGCGACGCGACGCGAGACGCTGCCTGCGAGCAGCCGGCGAAACCTGCCATGACCGCGCCAGCCGAGGACAACCGTGCTGGCCTCGAAGCTCTCCGCCTCGGCCAGAATGGCATCGGCCGGGTCGCCATCGGCAACCACGACCCTCGACTTCGGCCAGCGCCGTGTCAACGCGTTGCCGGCCTCGAAGGCGGTCATCTTGAAGCTCTCTTCCACCACTGAGCGGGTTTCCTCCGACGCGAACAGCGCGCTCGAGCGGGCGACGACAGCTCGCCCGTGCGATGAGGAGGGCCACGGAAACACGAGCGTCGTCTCGAGTGCGGCCTGCGCCGGCGGAGAGCCATCGGTCGCAATCAGGATCCGGTGCTGTCTTCGGGTCGCCATCTCATCCCCGTTCATGTGGTTCGACCGCGCCTGATCGGTCCCCGCGTGGCGACTCGCGCCTTTGCTCGATGAGCCGAGCGTAGCGTCCTCGCCGTCAACCACCTTGACAAACATCAAGGCAGCGGTGTGATCGAAGTGCGCAATCGTCGGCTTACTCGATGCATCGGGCGCAGTTTTTCTGCTTTTGCGAAGCGCGTCGATGACCTATGTTCAGCTCTGTTCGGGGACGTTGTTCGTGTGCCGAAGGGATCGTGATGGCTGACGTTCTATTCGTGACCGCGCTGCTGACCGCCGTGATATTGCTGGGTGCCTGGCGCGAGTACGCCGCCGACAACCGCCGCGATGCCGGGCTGCTGGCCGCGGTCGGCGCAGTGGGCGCCGGCGGCGTGCTGGCCGGCGCGATGGTGCTCTCGGTCTGAGTGGCGCGATGCAGCGAGCTGGAGCACCAAGATGCGCACGATACCGGTCCACAAGATAGACGCTCTGGCCCGTTCGCGGCTCGTGATGATCGGTGCCGATGCGGTGCTCGTGGACGTGGCAGTCCTTCTCTCCGACCCGCACATCGGCCTGCTCGTCGTCTGCGACGCAGACGGGGTGATGTTGGGTGTCGTCACGAAGACCGATGTCGTGCAGCAGTTCGGTCGGGCCGTCGAGAGCATTGCGACGGTCGTCGCCGGCGAGGTGATGACGCGTGCGGTCACGTTCTGTCGCCCCAGCGACTCTCTGCTCGACGTCATGGCCAAGATGGAAAAGCGCGGCCTTGCCCACATTCCGGTTGTCGACGACGCTCGCAGACCGCATGGCATCGTGTATTCGCACGACGCGCTTCGTGCCCTGATCGCGGACGAGAAGTACGAGGCCTCGCTTCTTCGCGACTACGTCACGGGTGTCGGTTACCAGTGAGTGTTCGGCAACGACAGCCGGGCGCGCCCCGGTCGATCGTTGTCGTCACGGGCGCGGCCGTTCGCCTTTGGCCCGGCGGGCAGGGCTGCGGCCTGCTTTCGCACGCGGTGTGAACAACTCGTTCCGGGCCGACTGCGTGATCGCGACGACGCAGGGATGAGTTACGCGCCGCTCCACCGAGATCGCAAAGAATTCGTCCAGGACATCGCCGGCTGTGCCCAAGGTCTTGACGTTGAGTTGCTTCTCGATCTCGTGTGACAGCACGGACGGGCCTACGAAGATGCCCGCGCCGCGTCGGCCGAATTCCTTGGCCAGCGCACTGTCGTCGAACTCACCGACGACGCGGGGCCGCAGGGACTGGGCATGAAACCACGCTCGCAAGCGCTGCCCGAGCGCGGAGTCTTCGCCAGGCAAGAGCATCGGGGCAGCGTCGAGGCATCGGGGAAACGGTCCGCCCAGGCTCGCCAACAGCGCCGGGGCCGCGAAAAAGCTGACCGCCGAGGTTCCGAGCCGGTGACTGAAGGCACGCACGCTGATCGACGCGGGAATCGGCGCGTCCGAGATGACCAGATCGAGCCGGTGCATGGCAAGCTCTGCGAGAAGATTGTCGAGCTTCCATTCGCGGCAGACGATGCGCACGGGCTCTGGCAGCTGGGTTGCAGGCTCGACCAGCCGATAGGCCATGGACTTCGGCACCACGTCGACCACCCCGACCTTGAACTCGAGTACGCGCCCGTGCTTCGGGACCTCGCGCACTGCCTCCACGAGTTCGGATCCGAGCGCAAAGATCTCCTCCGCATAGCCCAGCGTCAGCCGGCCGATCTCGGTCAGCACCAGGCCGCGCCCGCTCTTGGAGAACAGTGCGCAGCCGAGCGACTCTTCGAGCACCTGAATCTGACCGCTGATGGTCTGCGGCGTCAGGTGCAGACGCTGGCTCGCCTTCATGACGCTGCCCGACTTCGCCACCTGCATGAAGTAGTGGAGATGCTTGTAATTCATGCTCAATGTTAAGGATTTATCGAACGAATGTGAGACATCTTTCGGATTTACGCGATCCATCAGGCTCTCTACATTGATCTTCTCGCCACATTCGGCGACTCACATGGTTGAACGATGAACATCGACATTCAGAGCGTCCGAATCCCGCTGACGATGGCGTTGTCGGACCATGCCACGCGGCGGCTGGGGTTTGTCATGTCGCGCCACGCCGACCGCATCCAGCGCGTCGTCGTGCGCGTCGGCGAGGCGAGCCGTCGGCGCGTTGGCGCCGACAAGTTCTGTCGCATCCGCGTCTACTTGTTCGATGCCCCGATCGCAGTGATCGCGGATGTCGGGGCTGATCTGTACGCCGTGATCGATCGTGCGACGGATCGAGTCGGTCGCGTCGTGGTGAAGCATCTCGACCGATCCCGATTCGGCCGGTGGCGCGGGCCGGGCGACGCCTTCACCTCACCGCCTGGCCGGTTCGAAGGCAAGCCGGACCTTGTCCACTCCCGGGGAGAACGAGCATGAGGCTGGAGCAGACTCTGCCGCAGGCGGGGGCCCCATCCGCCGCGACTCACGCACCAGGCATCAACCGCGTCCTGCGCGACACGTACCGGCTGTTGTCGGCCACCCTGCTCTTCAGCGCCGCCGCGACCGCCGCCAGCGCAGCGTTGAAACTGCCGCACCCGGGCCTCATCCTGACCCTCGTCGGCTTCTTCGGCTTGCTCTACGCGACGACGAAGTTGCGCAACAGCGTCTGGGGCCTGGCCGCCGTCTTCGGCCTCACGGGGTTCATGGGTTACGCGCTGGGTCCGATCGTGAGCCACTACCTGGCGATGCCCAACGGGCACCAGACGGTGATGATGGCCATGGGCGGAACGGGGGCGATCTTCGTCGGCCTGTCAGCCTACGCGATGGCCAGCCGCAGGGACTTCAGCTTCATGGGCGGGTTCCTGCTGGCCGGGATACTGGTCGCGTTCCTCACCGGAATCGGCGCCGTCTTCTTCGAGGTGCCCGCCCTGTCGCTGACAGTCTCGGCCGCCTTCGTGCTGCTGATGGCCGGCCTGATCTTGTTCGAAACCAGCCGCATCATTTACGGCGGCGAGACGAACTACATCATGGCCACGGTGAGCCTCTACGTATCGATCTACAACCTGTTCAGCAGCTTGCTGGCGCTGATCGGCTTCGGCAGCAGCAGCGATTGAGGAGAGCACCATGAAATGCCCCAACTGCACCGAAGTTACGCTGGTGATGAGCGACCGCCAGGGCGTCGAGATCGACTATTGCCCGCAATGCCGAGGCGTATGGCTCGACCGCGGCGAGCTCGACAAGCTGGTCGAACGTTCCGTGACGGCGGCGCCAGCGGCCGACCGGGACGGCGCTGAACGAGCGCGGCCCGACTTCGTCGATTCGGACCATCCCCGTGCTCAAGGTCATCACGGCAGCCGCAGGAAGTCGTGGTTGGGCGACATCTTCGACTGACCCGGCGATGAACTGCGCGAGCTGCCGGGAGGGACCCCTGCAGTGGATGGAGCTCGACGGGGTCGGAGTCGACCGCGGTTCGCGCTGCCTTGGCGATTCGCTGGATTTCAAGGAGCTCGACCAGCGGATTGCCGTGCCGGGACACCCCCGAGTCCCCCGTCGCCGGGCATCGATCCTGGACGCCTTCTTCCCTTGGCTGGGCATCCACCCAGCCTCTTCGAAAGTCCGACCATGAGCAAGCATCCATCCTCTGCGCATCGCTATCCGCGCAACAGCCCGCACGCTGCTGCCCGGATCGTCGCGCTGACACTCATTTCGAACGGCGGGATCACGGCCTCCGAATTGGCTGTCCTTGAAGCGATGCAGGCTCACGAACAGCCCGGCACCACTCGCCGGCAGGAACTGCTCGAACCCCTGCTGTACGGACTCGACTTTCAGGTCGTGCCTCGCGGCAGACGGTGGCTCTAGCCCTACAGGCTTGACGCAAATTGGAACTTTTCCTCGACCCCAATCTCTGGATCGCGTTTGCGATGCTCGCTGCCCTCGAGATCGTCCTGGGCATCGACAACATCATCTTCATCTCGATCCTGGTCGGCCGGCTGCCGGCGCATCAGCGCGACATGGCGCGCCGGCTCGGTCTCGGCTTCGCGATGGTCTCGCGCCTTCTGCTGCTGTTCTCGCTCACCTGGGTGATGGGTCTGACGACCGATCTCTTCACCGTGGCCGCCAACGGTTTCAGCGGTCGAGACCTCGTGCTCCTCTTCGGCGGCTTGTTCCTGCTCTACAAAGCCTCGCACGAGATCTTCGTCGAGGTCGAGGCCCGCGAGCCGCCCCGCCTGCCCAGCACCGACGCCGCGGCCCTCAAGGCCGCCGGCAGCAAGTTGTTCTGGGGCATCATCGGCCAGATCGCGATCATCGACATCGTGTTCTCGCTCGACTCGGTCATCACGGCGGTCGGTATGGTCGACCAGATCAGCGTGATGGTCGCCGCGATCGTCTTCTCGGTCGTCGTGATGCTCGTCGCCGCCAAACCGATCGGGGATTTCGTCGACAAGCATCCATCGATCAAGGTGCTCGCGCTCGCCTTCTTGATGATGGTCGGCATGGCGCTCACCGCCGAAGCCTTCGACCTGCACGTACCCAAGGGCTTCATTTATGTCGCGATGGCGTTCTCGCTGGCCGTCGAAGCGCTCAATATCCGCGCCCGCACCAGGAGGCGGGCTGTCGAAGCAGGGACTTTCAGACAGAGCGAAGGCACTGCGTGATGGGTCGAGGTGCAGATGCCGTACTTCGAACCCGTCATCCTGTTTTTCCTGCTCGGGGCCGTCGTCGGGCTTCGTGTGCTCCGGCCTCAAGATCTCTGGCGTTCTCTATGAGTGATCCCGCTGGCGGCGTTCCCGATCCTGCACCGCATCGGCAACTATCTGCCCCACTTGCGCGAGCGCTCGGATCGAAGTGGATCGGCCCTGCGGGGAAGCCTGCTAGGCTTCCCGCTCGATCCGACCCGCCTGGCCCTGTTCAACCCCGTGCACCACATTGCCGTCGTCGACGACGAAGCCGACATCACCCGTCTGCTCGCCGCCTACCTTGTCAAGCACGGCTACCGGGTGACCGAGCTGCACGACGGTGCGGCGCTGATGCGGCTGATGCCCGTCGATGCACCGGCGCTCGTCCTCCTCGACCTCGGCCTGCCCGGCGAGGACGGCTTCTCGATCGCGCGCCAGCTGCGCGAGCACTGGCGCTGCGGCCTGGTCATCGTCACCGGGCGCGGTGATCCGGTCGACAAGGTCGTCGGCCTCGAGGTCGGCGCCGACGACTACGTGACCAAGCCCTTCGACCTGCGCGAGCTGGTCGCGCGCGTCAAGGCCGTGCTGCGCCGGCTGGCGCCGGACGCTCCGCCCGTGCCGGGCCGCAGGCCGGGACGGCGCGAGCTGCGCCGCTTCGACGGGTGGGAGCTCGACCTTGCCGCACGTCAGCTCACCGGCGGCGATGGCCGGGAAGTCGCCTTGACGAGCGGCGAGTTCGATCTGCTCAAGGTCCTGGTCGAGCACGCCGGCCGTGTCTTGTCGCGCGATTTCCTGCTCGAATCGACGCGCGGCCGCGAGGCGGCTCCCTTCGACCGCACGATCGACGTCCAGATCGGTCGCCTGCGCAAGAAGCTGGAGCTCGATCCCGAAGAGCCGAAGATCATCAAGTCGGTGCGCGGCGCCGGCTACGTCCTGGTGCCGACGGTCGAGCATGGCTGAGCACTTGCAAGTACCGGCCGATCTGCGGCCGGCATCCGGGCTGGACGGCGCGAGCCTGTTCCGGACCCTGTTCGCGGCGTACCACGATGCGCTCGTCGTCGTCGATGCCGGTGGCACGGTCGTCCTCGCCAACCCGTCGGCGGCGACCCTGCTCGGCTACTCCGTCGAGGAGCTGGTCGGCCTTCCTGTCGACGCGCTCGTGCCCGACGCAGTCCGGCCGCGTCACGCCGCCTTTCGGACGGCCTTCGCGCGCGAGAAGCGGCCGCGGCCCATGGGCATGCAGACCGAGCTCCTGGCGCGGCGCAAGGACGGCTCGACCGTGACGGTCGAGATCGCCCTCAGCCCCCTCGACAAGCAGGGGCAGCCGCTGGTGGTGGCGGCGATTCGCGACATCGGCGCCTACCCGCGGGTCAAGCAGGCCTTGCAGCGGGCCCACTACAGTGAACAGCTCGCCCGGCTGGGCCGGCTCGCCATCGACGTCGGCGACTCGGAGGTCCTCACCGACGAGGTGCCGGTCGCCGCCATCGAGGCCCTGCGCGCCGACGCCGCGACGGTCTACCTCCTGGACGGCAACCTGCACGAGCTGCGCGTTGCGGCGGTCGCCGGCGCGTGGGCCCGCGAGGCGCGCGGCAGCCGCTTGCCGCATCCGCCGGATTCGACAGTCGGGATGGTCCTGGCGGAGGGTCGCAGCGCCCTCTATGTCGACGAGCCGGACGAGCCGCGAGCCACTGGCGCGGCGGCCGGCTCGGGCGCCGAACTGCGCAGCGGCGTCGGCGTGCCGATCTCGGACCGCGGCCGCACCATCGGCGTCCTCGCCGTCCGCTCGCTGGCGGCGCGCAGCTACGACGCCGACGAGACCGGCTTTCTCGAGTCGCTCGCCAACCTGCTGGCGAGCACGCTGCAGCGGGCCCAGTCCGAGCAGGCCCTCAACCACGCACAGCGGCTCGAGAGCGTCGGCCAGCTCACCGGCGGGATTGCGCACGACTTCAACAACCTGCTCACGGTGATCCAGGGCAACCTGCAGGTGCTCGACGAGCTGCCGGCGCTCGCCGCGGACGATGATGCCCGGCAGCTGGTCGACGCCGCGGCACGCGCCTCGCGGCGTGGCGCCGAGCTGACGAGCAAGCTGCTTGCCTTCTCGAGGCGGCAGGTCCTGCAGCCGACGACCGTGGACGTCGCCACCCTGCTTGGCTCGCTGGCCGACATGCTGCGGCGAACCCTCGATCAGCGCATCCGCATCGAGGTCGACGCCGGCCCGGCCGGTGCGGCCGCGCTGGCCGATCCGGGACAGCTCGAGGCGGCGCTCCTGAACATCGCCATCAACGCCCGCGACGCCATGCCCGAGGGTGGCACCCTGCGCTTTCGAGCCCAGGCGGTCGGCAGGCTTCCGGCTCACGTCGCGCACGAGATCGACCTGCGCCAGGCCGGCGCCGGCGGCTTCATCGCCATCGCCGTTGCCGACAGCGGCCTGGGCATGACCGACGAGGTCCGCAAGCGCGCGTTCGAGCCGTTCTTCACGACGAAGTCCGCGGGTCGCGGCACCGGCCTCGGCCTCAGCACGGTCTACGGCTTCGCCAAGCAGTCGCGCGGCGCGGTCTCCATCGACAGCGTCCCCGGCGGGGGCACGACCTTGACGCTCTACATCCCGGCGCTTTCCGAGGTGGCCGGCGCGGCAGGCGACGTCGCCGGAACGGCGCAGCCGCTCCGCCGCGGCCTGCGCGCGCTCCTCGTCGAGGACGACGGCGAGGTGCGAACGGTCGTGCGCCGCTTTCTCGAGGGCTTCGGCTGCGAAGTCACGACAGCGGCCAATGGCGAGCAGGCCCTGCTCGCGCTCGGCGGCCCCGCCGACGTAGGCGCCTTCGATCTGCTGGTCTCCGACATCGCACTCGGCACGGGCATCCGCGGCACGGAGCTGGCGGCCAGGGTCCAGGAGCGCCTGCCGGGAATCGGCGTCGTCCTCGTGTCGGGCTTCTCGCCCGAGCTGCTCGACGCCGACCAGCACGCGCCGCCGCACTGGGAGCTCCTGCAGAAGCCGTTCTCGCGCGAGGAGTTCGCCAGCGCCATCGCCCGCGTCGCGTCGGCCTGACCGCCGGCGCGCCGGCGGGGCCCGCGCCTTACTGCAGCAGCGGCGCCGGCGCCATGCAGCGGTGCATGAAGGCGGAGAGGGCGCCGACGTCCGGGATGCGGATGTCGCGGCGCCCCTTCTCGGCGAAGGCGATGACCTTGTCGCGGGCGAGCCTCGACAAGGCCCGGCTCACGCTTTCCAGCGTCATGCCGAGGTAGTTGCCGATCTCGGCGCGCGTCATGCGCAGCGTGATCTGGTCGCTGCGCAGCCCGCGCTCCTCGAGCGAGCCGGCGAAGTAGCGCAGGAACTCGGCGACGCGGGCGTCGGCGGGCAGGGTGCAGACGGACATCAGCGAATCCCGGTCGCGGCCGATCTCGCGGCTCATCGCCTCGTGCACGATCGCCAGCAGGTCGGGGCAGGTCGTGCACGCCGCCAGCAGCCGGGCGTAAGGCACGACCCAGACCTCGCCGGTGTCCATGGCCACGGCTTCGCAGCCATAGGCGTTGCGGGCAATGCCGTCGAAGCCCATCCAGTCGCCGCCGAACTTCAGGCCGACGAGCTGCTCGCGCCCGTCCTCGGCCAGCTTGACGATCTTGAAGAAGCCGGCGCGCAGGAGATAGAGGTTGTCGAAGCCGTCGCCCGCGCGGTAGAGCGAATCGCCGGTGTGCACGAGGCGGCGCTGCGGCGCCAGCAGGGCGTCGAGCAAGGACAGGGTGGTGCTGCGGGGCAGGGCATCGGTCACGGGAAACTCCTTGGGGCGTGAAGGCATCCTAGGCAGGGCCTTCGCCCCCACGACCAACCGCGTGCATCCCTCGGTCGCAGTGTGTAAACAGAGCGTGTCAGGCCGTGCTTATCTGCGTTTGCGCACCGCCGACCTTGACCCGCATCAAGGACACCCCCTGCAGGACCCCTAGGCTCCAGTTTCCGACGACTGCGCCGACAGCGGTGCCCTTCCTCCGAATGCGCCTCGTGTTCCATCCACTGCAAAGCCGCCAGCTCGGCCAGCTGACAGGGGACGACGAGCGCCGCCTGCTCGAGAACGCACGCGTCCTGCTCGCTGCGCCGCTGGCGCAGTCGGGGGCGTTGCTGCGTGGCAAGAACCTCGGCGTGCTGGGCGGCAGCGACGAGCCCGAGGGGCTGTTCAAGGGCGCGGCCGAAGGCCTCGGCGCCCGCGTCTCGCAGATCCGGCCGAGCCTCTCCGAGGACAGCGATCCGCGCGTGGTGCGCGACACGGCACGGATGCTGGCCCGCCTTTACGACGCCATCGAATGCCGCGGCGTCCCGGCCGACCTGGTCCGTCGCCTCGGCGCCGAGGCGGACGTCCCCGTCTACGACGACATCTCGAGCCCGGGCCACCCGACGGCAGCCCTCGCCGGGATGCTGCAGGGGCTTGGGGCGGGAATGAGCCGGCGCTCGATCGTGCAGGCGCTCCTGCTGAGCACGATCCAATGAGAAAGCGTTGAGCGCGCGCAACCTCGGCCGGCTCCTGCGGCCGCGCTCGGTCGCGGTGATCGGCGCCTCGGGCCGCGTCGGCAGCGTCGGCGCGACGGTCTGGCGCAACCTGCGCGCCGGCGGCTTCCAGGGGCCGGTGCGCGGCGTGAATCCGCGCCACGCCGAGGTCGACGGCGAGCGAATCGTTCCCCGCATCGCCGACCTGCCCGAGGTGCCCGACCTGGCCGTGATCTGCACGCCGGCGTCGACCGTGACGGCGATCGTCGCCGAGCTCGGGCGCTTCGGCACGCGGGCGGCGATCGTCATGACGGCCGGACTGTCGCCGTTCGAGAAGGAGCAGGCGCTGCGCGCCTCGCGGCCGCACCTGCTGCGCCTGCTCGGGCCCAACTGCATCGGCCTCATGACGCCGGCCCTCGGCCTCAACGCCACCTTCGCGCACACCGACGCGCTCGCCGGCGACGTGGCCTTCGTCTCGCAGTCCGGCGCGCTGGTGACGGCGGTGCTCGACTGGGCCAAGACCCGGCGCATCGGCTTCTCGCACATGGTCTCGGTCGGCGAGAGCCTCGACGTCGACTTCGGCGACCTGCTCGACGAGCTGGCCAGCGATCCGCACACCCGCTCGATCCTGCTCTACATCGAGTCGATCCAGGCGCCGCAGAAGTTCATGTCGGCGGCCCGTGCCGCGGCCCGCAACAAGCCGGTCATCGTCGTCAACGCCGGCCGCGCCGGCAACGGGCTGCGCGCCGCGGCGTCGCACACCGGCGCGCTGGCCGGGTCGGACCTGGTCTTCGACGCCGCCTTCCGCCGCGCCGGGATGCTGCGCGTCGACACGCTCGAGGAGCTCCTGCTCGCGGCGGCGACGCTGGCCCGCTTCGGCGCCAACCGCGACGAGACCCTGACCGTCATGACCAACGGCGGCGGCGCCGGCGTCATGGCCGCCGACGCCGCCGCCTTCGCCGGCATCGTGCTGCCGGAGCCGGGGCCGGCGCTGACCGCCGCTCTCGACGCGGCGCTGCCCGAGCACTGGTCGCACGGCAACCCAATCGACATGATCGGCGACGCGCCGGCGAGCCGCTACACGGTGACGCTGCAGGCCCTGCTCGCCCATCCCGAGGCCGGCGCGATCCTCTTCCTGCATGCGCCGACGGCGATCGTGCGCAGCGACGAGATCGCGCGCGCCTGCGCCCCGCTCGTGCGCCAGG
>NZ_JANODC010000339.1:0-6946 GCF_031412495.1 Rhizobacter sp.
GGCCATGCTCCGCTGGGTGCTCGCCATGCTGCGCAACTGCACGGCCGCGCGCTACGAGATCAACAAGTCGCGCATGGTCCGCCTCGCCGAGTACAGCCGCGACTGCCTGCGTGCCCTGCGCGCCGCCACCGGCATCGCCTACGACGAGCGCATGCAGGGGACGCTGCAGCTGTTCAGGACCCAGAAGCAGTTCGACGACAGCGCCGGCGACGTCGCCGTGCTGCGCGCCAGCGGAGTCGGCTTCGAGCTGCTCGGTCGAGCCGGTTGCGTGCGGCACGAGCCGGCGCTCGGCGGGGTCGCCGAGAAGTTCGTCGGCGGGCTGCTTCTTCCCGGCGACGAGACCGGCGACTGCTTCAAGTTCACGCAGGCGCTCGCCGGCCTGGCAGCCGAGCGCGGGGTCGACTTCCGTTTCGGCGTCCACATCCGCGGCCTGATCCGCAGCGGCGATCGCGTCTTCGGCGCCGCCACCGATGCCGGCACGCTCGATGCCGATGCCTACGTGGTCGCGCTCGGCAGCCACTCGCCTCTGCTGCTCCGCCCAATCGGCATCCGCATTCCCGTCTACCCGGTCAAGGGCTACTCGATCACCGTGCCGATCGCCGACCCGCGCGGCGCGCCCGAGTCGACGGTCATGGACGAGACCCACAAGGTCGCCGTGACTCGGCTCGGCGACCGCATCCGCGCCGGCGGAACGGCCGAGCTCGCCGGCTACACGCTGAAGCTGCACGAGGCGCGCCGCCGCACCCTGGCGCACGTCGTCAGCGACCTGTTCCCCGGCGGCGGCGACGTCTCTCGGGCCGAGTTCTGGTGCGGTCTGCGGCCGATGACGCCGGACGGAACGCCGGTCATCGGCGCGACGCCGATAGCCAATCTCTTTCTCGCCACCGGCCACGGGACCCTCGGCTGGACCATGGCCTCCGGCACCGGCCGGATCATCGCCGACGTGGTCTCCGGACGTTCCCCCGGCATCGACCTGGCCGGGCTCACCGTGGCCCGCTACCCGGGCGCGGTGCGCTGACCGGGCGTTGCTGCGCATGGCCGCCATCGAAGTCCGTTCGCCGCTCGCCGCCAGCGTCGTGGCCGTGCTCGTCGAGCCCGGGCGTGCGGTCCGCAAGGGCGGCATCCTGGCCATCCTCGAGGCGATGAAGATGGAGCACGAGATCCGCAGCGAGCACGACGGCGAGGTCGCATCGGTCCGCGCAGGGGGCGGCGATCAGGTGGCCGAAGGCGAGCTGCTGCTGGTGCTGCATCCGCGATCTGCCGCCTCCGCCGCGCCAGGCGAAGCGGCGCCTGAAGCGCCACCCCGCCAGGTCCGGGCCGACCTCCAGGAACTACGCGACCGAGAAGCCTGGCTGGCCGATGCGAACCGTCCGGAGGCGGTCGCCCGGCGCCATGCCGCCGGCCTGCGGACCGCGCGGGAGAACATTGCCGACCTCTGCGACCCTGGCAGCTTCGTCGAGTACGGCGCGCTGGCGGTCGCGGCGCAGCGGAGCCGGCGCAGCTTCGACGACCTGATCCGCCACACGCCCGCCGACGGCATGGTCACCGGCATCGCGACGATCAATGGCCGCCGTTTCGGCCCGGAGCGCACGCGCGCCGTGGTGATGGCCTATGACGCCACCGTGCTCGCCGGCACGCAGGGCATGCGCAACCACCAGAAGACCGACCGGATGCTCGTCATCGCCGCCGAGCAGGGCCTGCCGGTCGTCCTCTTCGCCGAAGGCGGCGGCGGCCGGCCGGGTGATGTGGACATGCCCGTCGTCGCCGGCCTTCATGTCGCGACGTTCGCGAGCTTCGCCCGCCTGAGCGGGCGCGTGCCCCTGCTCGGCATCGTCGCCGGCCGCTGCTTCGCCGGCAACGCCGCCCTGCTCGGCTGCTGCGACACCATCATCGCGACGCGCGACAGCTCGATCGGCATGGGCGGCCTGGCGATGGTCGAGGGCGGCGGGCTCGGCTCGTTCCGGCCCGAGCAGATCGGGCCGAGCGAGGTGCAGTCGCGGTCGGGCGTCATCGACGTGCTCGTCTCCGACGAGGCCGAGGCGGTGGACGTCGCGCGCCGCTACCTCGCCCTCTTCCAGGGCCGGACCGAGGGCTGGCAGGAGGCCGATGCAGCGGCGCTGCGCGATTTGCTGCCGGCCAGCCGACTGCGCGTGTACGAGGTCCGCACCATCGTCGCGGGGGTCGTCGACGTCGGGTCGATGCTGGAGCTGCGCGCCGGCTTCGGCCTGGGCGTCGTCACCGCGCTGGCCCGGATCGAAGGCCGGCCGGTCGGCGTGCTCGCCAGCAACCCGGCGCATCTCGGCGGCGCCATCGACGCGGACGCGGCGGACAAGGCGGCCCGCTTCATGCAGCTCTGCGACGCGCACGGCCTGCCCATCGTCTCGCTCATCGACACGCCCGGATTCATGGTCGGGCCGGAGATCGAGAGCCGCGGCCAGGTTCGGCACGTCAGCCGGATGTTCGTCGTCGCCGCGCAATTGCGCGTCCCGGTCGTCGCCGTGGTTCTGCGCAAGGCCTACGGGCTCGGTGCGATGGCGATGGCGGCCGGCGGGCTGCAGGCGCCGCTCGCGACGGCGTCCTGGCCCAGCGGCGAGTTCGGGGCGATGGGCCTGGAGGGCGCCGTCGAGCTCGGCTACCGCAAGGAGCTCGCGGCGGCTGCCGAGGGCGCCGAACGCGATGCCGTGCGCGAGCGGCTGGTTGCTGAGCAGTACGAAAAAGCAAGGCTATCCACATGGCGACCACGCTCGAGATCGACGCCGTGATCGACCCGGCGGAGACGCGCCGTTGGCTGGCGTCGTCGCTGGCCGCGGCGAAAGTGCCCGCACCGCGTCAGCGCTTCATCGATCCCTGGTGAGGCGCCGGCCGTCGTCAGGAGTTAGAGCGGCTCGTTCGTGCCGGCGATCGGTGCATCCGGCCAGTGCCTGGCCTGCAGGGCCGGGTGCGCAGCCTCGTAGCCGAGCGCGACCGATTCCCCGCCGTCGTCGATCGCTTCGGCCTGCACCGACGCAGCGCCGGACAGGTACCAGCGCTTGACGTCTTCGACCCACTCGACATCGCCCATCACCTGCTCCTGGCCACTGGATGCATCGGACTGTCGATCCGTCGCAAGAGCCGCACCATCGGCGGCGGCATCGACTTGCAGTAGGCCGGCCCCTACAGGCGTGCGCCGTCCGCGTTTGACTCCGCCCCATCCGTCGCCGATCATCGGCCGATGGCGAAGCAGGCAGGCGCAATCCGGGTCGGCGTCGGCGGCTGGACCTTCGAGCCATGGCGCGACAATTTCTATCCGCGCGGGCTGAAGCACGACGACGAGCTCAACCATGCCAGCCGCCGCCTGACCTCGATCGAGATCAACGGCACCTACTACCGCCTGCAGAACCCGGCCTCGTTCGCCAAGTGGCGCGACGCGACGCCCGACGACTTCGTCTTCACCGTCAAGGCAAGCCGCTACTCGACGAACCGCAAGGTCCTCGCCGAAGCGGGCGAATCGATCGAGCGATTCCTGGCCAGCGGACTGGCCGAGCTGGGGCCCAAGCTTGGGCCCATCGTGTGGCAGTTCGCGCCGACCAAGGTCTTCGACGCGGACGACTTCGCCGCGTTCCTACAGCTCTTGCCCAAGCAGCTCGGGTCGCTGCGCCTGCGCCACGCGATGGACGTGCGCCACCCGAGCTTCATGTGCGCCGAATACCTGGCGCTGGCACGACGACACGGCGTCGCGACGGTATTCGCCGACTCGGACGACTACCCGAGCTTCGCCGACCTCAGCGCCGATTTCGTGTACGCGCGTCTGATGAAGACCGAGGCGCACCTGGCCACCGGCTACGCGCCCGAGCGCATCGCGTTCTGGGCCGAGTGCGCCCGCACGTGGGCCGCCGGCCGCGAACCCGCGGCTTCGCCGAGACTCGCGGCTGCGAACCCGATCGCATCCGCAAGCAAGCACCGCGACGTCTTCATGTTCTTCATCAGTGGCGCCAAGGAGCGCGCGCCCGCCGCCGCCATGGCGACGCTTGCCGAGCTCGGCTGGCCGCCGCCCGGTCCGTAGCCGGACCGGGCCGCTGCTATCGACCGCGGTTGCGCCCGAACAGGAACGAAGCGATCGCGAGGATGATGAAAACGACGAACAGGATCTTGGCGATGCCGGCGGCGCCGGCGGCGATGCCGCCGAACCCGAACACGGCCGCGATGAGGGCGATCACGAAGAAGACGACGGCATAGTGAAGCATGGGGACTCCTGTGATGGACCGCAGTGCGAAGACTGCGCGACTGGCGCCATCCTCAGGCCCGGCCCTGCATCTGCCCATAGGCTGACGGAAGGACCGCGTGCGGGTGGACGGGGGCAGCGCCTGTGGGATGGCTCCGACGCTCAGTGCGTTCCATGCATGTCAAACTCGTCGCGAGTCCTCCTTCGCTGCGAACCGCACCATGAACGAATCCTCCGACGACGCCTCCGCGTTCTCTCTCCCCGTCCCCGGCTCGGCACCCGAGCGGCCGCCGCGCGCGGCAGCGACGATCGTCGTCGTCCGCGCCGGCGCGAGCGGTGCGATCGAGGTCCTGCTCTCGCGTCGCGCCGAGCGCGGCGACCACAACAGCGGCGCCTGGGTCTTTCCGGGCGGAACCATCGACCCGCGCGACGCGGCGGCACGCGCCTTCTGCGCCGGGCTCGGCGACGTCGAGGCCAGCAGGCTCCTGCTCCTGCCCGAGGGCGGCCTCGACTTCTTCGTCGCCGCCGTTCGCGAGTGCTTCGAGGAGTGCGGTCTGCTGTTCGCCTACGGCGAGGGCGACGCGTGGGTCGACCTCGACGGCGCCGACAAGGCGCGCCTCGGCCCCTGGCGCGGGGCGCTCCACCGCGCCGAGCGGACGATGGCCGAGCTGTGTGCGAGCGAAGGCATTCGCCTTGCCGTCGACCGGCTGCACTACCTCAGCCACTGGCTGACGCCGGCCGGCCGCCCGAAGCGCTTCGACACCCGCTTCTTCCTGGCCGAGGCGCCGCCTTCCCAGACCGCGGTCCACGACGGCACCGAGCTCGTCGAGCAGCTGTGGCTGAGCCCGGCCGAGGCACTGGCGCGCAGCCGCACCCTCAAGCTGCTGACGCCGACGCAGAAGTCGCTCGAACTCCTGACCCGCTTCGACGATGTGCGCTCGCTGTTGGCCTGGGCCGCATCGCCGCGCACGGTCGAGCTCGTGCTGCCTCGTGTCGGCACCGGCGCGAAGGGCCTGCGCCCGGTGCTTCCCGACGAGCCGGCCTGGGCCGAGCTCGGCCGCATCGATCCTTCAGGGCGCGGCGAATGCTCCTACGACATCGTCCCGGGTGCCGCCGTGCGCCTGTCGGAGCGCGTGATCCGGGTCACCGCGGCCAACGGCAGCGCCATGACCGGCCCGGGGACGAACACGTATCTCGTCGGTGGCGGCGGTAGCCCGGACTGGGCGGTCATCGACCCGGGGCCGGCGCACGAGGGCCATGTCGAGGCGATCCTCGCCGCGGCGCCGGGGCCGATCACGCGCATCCTGGTCACGCACACGCACACCGACCATTCGCCGGCGACCCTCGCGTTGAAGGCGCGCACCGGGGCCACCGTGCAGGGGCTCGCGCCGCGGCACCGCGAGTGGCAGGACACGACCTTCGCCGCCGACGTGACGCTGACCGGCGGCGAGCGCATCGCCCTGGCGCCGCATACCCACCTCGCCGTCATCCACACGCCGGGCCACGCCGGCAACCACCTCTGCTACCTGCTCGAGGAAGAAAAGCTCCTCTTCACCGGCGACCACGTGATGCAGGCGTCGACGGTCGTCATCAACCCGCCGGACGGCGACATGGCCGCGTACATCGCCTCGTTGCGCTCGCTGCTCGACCTCGACCTGGAGTGGCTCGCGCCGGGACACGGCTTCCTGATGGCGCAGCCCAGGGCGGCCATGGAGGCGATCATCGCGCACCGGCTGAAGCGCGAGGGCAAGGTCGTCGGTGCGATGGAGGAGCGCGGCCCGGCGACGCTGGTCGATCTGTTGCCGGTGGTCTATGCCGACGTACCGCCGCGCATGCACCCGATGGCGTTGCGTTCGCTCACCGCCCACCTGCTGAAGCTGCGCGACGATGGCGTGGCTGTCGAGAACGACGGCGTGTGGTCCCTGCAGCGGCAGGGCGCGCCGGCCTGACCATCCCCTCCGGCGCTACATGCTGCGCCGGTACTGCCCGCCGACCTCGAACAGCGCCTCGGTGATCTGACCGAGCGAGCAGACGCGGACGGCGTCCATCAGCACCTCGAAGACATTGGCGTTCGCGATCACTGCGTTCTGAAGCCGCTGCAGCATGGCCGGCGATTCCCCGGCATGACGCGCCTGGAAGTCGGCCAGGCGCTGCAGCTGACCCTGCTTCTCGGCCTCGGTCGAGCGCTGCAGCTCGACGTGGGCAGGGGCCGTGTCGCCGTGCGGGTTGCGGAAGGTGTTGACGCCGACGATCGGGTACTCGCCGGTGTGCTTCAGCATCTCGTAGTGCATCGACTCTTCCTGGATCTTGCCGCGCTGGTAGCCCGTCTCCATCGCGCCCAGGACGCCGCCGCGCTCGGCGATCTTCTCGAACTCGGCGAGCACCGCCTCCTCGACCAGCTCGGTCAGCTCGTCGATGACGCACGCGCCCTGGTTCGGGTTCTCGTTCTTCGCCAGGCCCCACTCGCGGTTGATGATGAGCTGGATCGCCATCGCGCGGCGCACCGAGTCCTCGGTCGGCGTGGTGATCGCCTCGTCGAAGGCGTTGGTGTGCAGCGAGTTGCAGTTGTCGTAGATGGCGATCAGCGCCTGCAGCGTGGTCCGGATGTCGTTGAACTGCACCTCCTGCGCATGCAGCGACCGGCCGCTGGTCTGCACGTGGTACTTCAGCTTCTGGGACCGTTCGTTGGCGCCGTACTTGTCGCGCATGGCCACTGCCCAGATCCTGCGGGCCACCCGGCCCAGC
>NZ_JANODC010000340.1:0-2357 GCF_031412495.1 Rhizobacter sp.
CGCAGGCCGGCCCGGGCGTGACCGATCTGCGCCAGCTCCTGCTCGCCGCCCAGCGCACCATCAAGCGCCGCTCGACGCTCTTCATCGTCTCCGACTTCGTCAGCGCCCCCGGCTGGGAGAAGGCGCTCGGCCACCTGGCGCTGCGCCACGAGGTCACCGCCGTACGCCTGTTCGACGCCCTCGAGATGGACCTCCCCGACCTCGGCCTGATCACGATGCGCGACGCCGAGACCGGCGAGCAGATCCTCGTCGACACCCACAACGCCGGTTTCCGCAAGCGCTTCAAGGCCGCCGCCGCGCGGCGCGAGAGCGAGCTGCGCGAAGGCCTGGCCCGGGCCGGCGTCGACACGCTGGAGCTGGCCACCGACGACGACCTCGTCTATTCCATCCTGCGCTTCGCCGACCTGAAGAAGCAGCGCAGCCGCCTCGCCAACTGGAGCGGGCCCAGGCCCGGCGCCATGCGCCACATCCGCCCCGCTGCCGCTTGAGGGCACCATGAAGATCGCGCCGCTCATCACCTTCCTCTGGCCCACCATGCTTTGGGCCATGCTCCTCGTCCCGGTCCTTCTGCTGACCTATGTCTGGCTCATGCGGAGGCGCAAAAAGACGACCCTGCGCTACGCCAACCTGGCCCTCGTCAAGGAAGCGATGGGGCGCAGCAGCGCCTGGCGCCGGCACGTGCCGCCAGCGCTGATGCTGCTGGCGATCTCGGCCCTGCTCTTCGCCTCGTCGCGGCCGGCCGCCCTGCTGACGCTGCCATCGGCCGAGCAGACCGTGATCCTGGCCATGGACGTGTCCGGCAGCATGCGTGCCACCGACGTGCAGCCGAACCGCCTGGTCGCCTCCCAGGAGGCGGCCAAGGCCTTCGTCGCCGACCTGCCGCGCAACGTGCGCGTCGGCGTCGTCGCCTTCGCCGGCACGGCGGCGGTCGTCCAGGCGCCGACCCTGAGCCGCGACGACGTCAATGCCTCGATCGACCGCTTCCAGCTGCAGCGCGCGACGGCGATCGGCAGCGGCATCGTTCTCTCGCTGGCGACGATCTTTCCCGAAGCGGGCATCGACCTGTCGCAGATCACGGGGCAACGCAACATGCCGCCCGGCCCGAACGACAAGCCCAAGCCCGACTTCACGCCGGTCCAGCCCGGCTCCTACACCTCGGCCGCGATCATCCTGCTGACCGACGGCCAGCGCACCACGGGCCCCGACCCGGTCGAGGCGGCGAAGATGTCGGCCGACCGCGGCGTGCGCATCTACACCGTCGGCATCGGCACCAAGGAAGGCGAGACGATCGCCTTCGAAGGCTGGTCGATGCGGGTCCGCCTCGACGAGGAGACCTTGAAGACGGTCGCCAACATCACCCGTGCCGACTATTTCTACGCCGGCACGGCCGCCGACCTGAAGAAGGTCTACCAGGGCCTGAGCACCCGCCTCGTCGTCGAGAAGAAGGAGACCGAGATCAGCGGCCTTCTCGCTGCCCTCGGCGCCCTCCTCGTGATCCTCGCCGCGAGCCTGTCGGTGTGGTGGTTCGGGCGCGTCGCCTAGACCGCCTTACCTCCGCTTACGCGCTTCACGCCCGCACAACGCACGCCGCCTCAAGAACCTCGCACGCCTGCCGAAGAGGCGGTACGTCGTGGAGGTTCTTCGGATGAGCAGGTACAAGGTCTACAAGTCGCCGAACGGCGAGCTCGTCCGGGTCAAGATCGGCTTCTCCTGGCAGGCCTTTTTCGTCGGCTCGCTCACGGCCATCGTGCGCCGGGTCTGGCTGCTCCTGGCGGTGGCGGCCCTCTTCCTGCTCAGCGAGGCCTACTCCAGCGGCGCGCCGACGCCGACCTCGCGAACGGCTGCACTGGGGTTCCTCGTGCTCGGCCTCTATGCCGCCTACATGCTGTTCTGCGGCGTGCACGGCAACCGCTGGCTCGGCGATTCCTTGCGCCGGCGCGGCTTCACGCTGATCGGCGAAGAGGGTCGCTAGGCTCGGCTCAGCCGAAGCGGCCGTGCAGGAACCAGCCGCTGCCGGCTTCGTCGTGCTCCGATAGGGGCAGGCGGGCGCGGTAGATCCAGACCAGCGCTCCGTCGGCCGCTTCGCCGATGAAGTAGTCGCGCTCGGCCAGGCCCGCATCCCACCAGCCCGCCTCGATGCGCTCCGGGCCGCAGAGCAGGCGCAAGGGGCGGCCGTCGAGCAAGGGCCGGGACCGCTTCTCTGCCAGGGGCGCGGGCACCGCTTCCAGCCACACCGGGCGCGGCACCGCCAGGGCTTGCGGCGCCGCCGCGGCGGCGGGTCGGGTGCGGCCCCGCTTCGCGCCGGGCGCCGCGCCGGCCGCGTCGGCCGGACGCAGGGCACTGGCCCGCTCCGGCCG